>CAYVFJ010000186.1:0-4837 GCA_964450905.1 uncultured Verrucomicrobiota bacterium | reverse complement strand
ATAAAACAAAATAGACTAACGTGAAACTTAAAAATGAGCCATGCTTAATGGATTTCATACTTGAAAATCTTCTCATGGTTTTACCACGGAAATAATGGATGGTTGACTGAGATATTTTTGGGCAGCAGCTTGAACTTGTTGAGAAGTAACTGTCCCATAAGAGGCCTCTAGTTTTTCAGAAAAATCATAACCCAACCCGTAAAGTTCATCGAGAGCCGCCATCATGGCCAGACTCCCTAGATTTTGCTTTTGCATCTTGCGGTCACCCAATAAACCGTTACGCGCGCGCTCCAATTCTTCCACGGTAATTCCTTCCTTCCGAATTTTTTCGATTTCTAAAAGAATTTCGCGCTCAGCTTCATCTACTTTTTGCGGTTCCGTGCCGATATAAAAGTAGATCAATCCGGGGTCAATCCCGATCATTTCGTTGACGCCCACATAATAACAAAGAGCGAGTTGATCTCGCAAACGAAGGAAGAGACGTGATCCCATGCCGGAGAGCGCGCCATTCATCATTTCCAAACTAGGACGATCCGGGTTTTTAAGATCGATTCCTGGAAAAGCAATCACCACCACGGCCTGTTCTTTATCTTGTCGATCCATGACACGATCTGATTTTCCGAAATTCGGAGCTGGAGTTTTTGGAGTCTCGACCGTGGAAGACTTCAGAGTTCCAAGATATTTTTGAGCCAAGGAATGAGCTTGATCTGGTTGAATATCTCCAAAAATGGATAGAACCATATTGGAAGGAACAGCCACACGATTCCAAAAAGTAAGGATATCTTTAGAGGTAAGGGTTTTTACTGTTTTTTCCGTGCCAAGACTGGACATGCCATAAGGATGCGCTCCAAAAAGTTTGGCTTTCGCGTTTTGCATGGCGATTTTAACGGGTTGCTCACGTTCCTGAAGAATTTCCGCGATGAGCGCTTCTTGTTCGCGCGCGACGAAAGTCGGTTCAAAAGTGGAATGAAACAAAATATCCGAAACAATATCTAAAGCTAAAGACAGATCTGATTGCATCACCTCGACGGAAAGCCCCATGCTGTTCGAACCGCTGTAGGGAGAAATGGATCCTCCAATCGATTCAATTTCGCTGACAATTTTCTGAGCGGAACGGTTTTTAGTTCCCTTCAATAAAAGTTTTGAAGTCAACTGACTGATCCCATTATTTTTTGGCTCTTCAAAGAGCAGCCCAGATTTCATGACCAACTGTAGCTCGACAAAGGGCAGTCGATGATCTTCTTTTGTTAATAAAGTTAAACCATTGGGTAACTTTATTTTTTGAACGGCTTTTTCGTCCATTTTTTTAACTACGCTTTCTGTTTTCTTAAGGAATCCTTTAGGTTGAAGAATCACCGTGCTCAAGCTATCAGGAATAAAATAGGCGCGTGCCACACGACGGATATCTTCGGCGGTTACTTTCTGTAGGTCAGCCAGATATTTATCGGAAAAAGTTAAGTCACCTGTGAGCAGTTCATTAGAACCGAGATCCGCAGCTTGACCGCTCATGGTTTTTCGTGAAACCAAATGGCTGCTGAGAGCCATCTTGAGCGCTTTTTCGATTTCTGATTGAGAAACAAGTGTATCCTTGAATTTCCCAAGTTCTTCCAAAATGGCGTCACGCGCCAATTCTGCTTTCTCGGGATCGGTCACCGCGCTTGCGCCAAAGATTCCACGCCAAGCTGGTGTATAAGACCAACCATCCACTTCATGAACCAATTTCTTTTCTTCACGTAATTTTTGATAAAGCCGTGAACTCATTCCGTTGCCAGCAATCATTCCTAACACTTCCAAAGGCGCTGTATCCGGATGACGAAAATCGCAAGTTTGATAACCCAAATGAACTCTTGCTTGCTGAGCTGAGGTGCGACTTTCCTCGATCACTGTTCGTGAACTTATTTGTTTGGGTTCTTCAGGAACATAGAAAGGCGGAAGAGCTTTACGTTCCCAGTTGCCCATTAGTTTTGTGATTTGATCGCGTACTTTGATAGGGTTGATATCTCCCACAACTAGAAAAATCAAATTATTAGGGATATAACGTTCCTTGTAGTAAGCCACGACTTCATCGCGTTTTAATGCCCGATAAACTTCTTCGTAACCAATGACTGGATGACGGGACGGATGAACCGAATAAATCGTCGAAAACAATAATTCTGTTGCCTGATTATCTGGGCTATCTCGTCGCATGGCCATTTCACGTAAAATGACCTTTTGTTCGAGAAGATATTCTTGAGTCGGCAAGGTTGAATTCATGATCGCGTCAGCAAGGATATCGATGGCCATTTCTGTTCCTTGAGAGGTTCCCTCTTTACCGCCATCCGATGGAATATCGATATAATAAACCGTGCGATCCCAGGAAGTATAGGCATTGACGTAGCCCCCGTGAGCTTCCACTTGACGGGCAATATCAGCTACTCCTCGTTTTTCTGTTCCTTTAAAAAGCATGTGCTCGAGAATATGAGAAAGGCCTGCACCCATTTTATGGGTTTCATGGATCGACCCTGTTTTAGCCCATACCTGAGCAGAAACCACAGGGGCACTGTGATCTTCACATGTCACAATGGTCAGACCATTGGGCAGAACCATTTTTTCTGTAGGAGTAGAAGAAAGATGGGTAGATAAAGGATGCGGTTGATTTGCAATTTTAAGCTGAGATGATGAGGGATGCATAGGAGAAGGAGAACAATGAGTGAGGGTTATCATAGAAAGGACAGATCCAAAAATAAATAGAATAGATCGAAAGAGAGACGGGCATAAACAATGAAGTATCTTCATCCTGGGAAAGAGTTAGGATGATGACGGGATTGGTTTGAACGTCGTGACACGAGGACGTAAAGAAGTTTCTGTCTGACGATTGAATTGAAAAGGTTGACAGAAAGCTTTCTCAAAGTCATAGCCATCTTTAAAATCCTCACGAGAATCATTTTCGGTTGCTTTCAGAATGCATCGATCCACCATATTAAAAACGATCTCACCAATATCTTCGCATCGATGAAGATTCCAATAAGCCAGGAGAGTATGAGCCAGAGGTCCATATTCTTGAATGGCATATCCACGAACTCCCTCAAGCAGTTCTTTCCCGCTCACATGACGTTCTTTTCCTGCCGCATTTTTCTTCATTTTTTTGATCGTAAAATCCAATGCTTCACGCACAAATTCATAAGCATCTTTATGATATCTCGGATCTTTTTTGACGGTTTGTTCAATGACTTGTTCGACGGATATATTCTGCATGGATTTTTATCTCAATAATGATTTAAATGGTTCTTATGAGGAACAGGAGAAGAAAGCGTTTGATCTCCTTCATCATGTCTATACAATCGCACAATGGCGCCAACAATCAAGGCTAACATAATGAATGCCACAATAAGTTGTTCTTGTCGAGTGAGCTGAAACATGATTCCTTTAGATATCTCTTTTACTATTCTATGAATAACACGACTATCTATGACTCGCCAGTCTTTAAAATGGCCTGTGATCAGTACGATCTGATCGCAGACTGGCTCAATATTGGTCAAGCAGAACGGGAACGCACAAAAATGCCACGCCGTGCTCTGGTCGTTCAAGTGCCTGTAAGAATGGATGATGGTGCAGTAAAAAACTTTCAGGGATATCGTGTTCAGCATCACCTCACCTTCGGTCCGACTAAAGGCGGAATTCGGTATCATCCGGAAGTCACTGTTGGAGAAGTCGCTGCCTTAGCCATGTGGATGAGTTGGAAATGCGCTTTAGTCGGCTTACCCTATGGAGGAGCCAAAGGAGGCGTCACTTGCGATCCACTGAACTTGTCTCACCAAGAGTTAGAGCGATTAACTCGCCGATTTACCCAGGAATTAATTCCTATCATCGGTCCTCAAGTTGATATCCCTGCCCCAGATATGGGAACCAACGAACAAACGATGGCATGGATGATGGATTCTTACAGCACACAGGTTGGTCACAGCGTGCCCGGCGTGGTGACCGGAAAACCAGTGAGTATCGGCGGCAGTTTAGGACGAAAAGAAGCCACAGGCCGTGGAGTCGCTTATCTTGTCAATCGAACGATGGATCTTTTGAAAATGAACGCTCATCAGGCGACTGCTGTCATTCAAGGTTTTGGAAATGTGGGTCTTCATACGGCCTTTGCCTTATCGCTCCACGGCACAAAAGTGATTGCGGTCAGTGATCATCGAGGAGGAATTTATTATGAAAAAGGTCTACATCTTGACAAACTAGCTGCTCATATTGAAAAAACTCGAACCGTGGTTGGTTTTGAGGATGCGGATCCTATTTCAAATGCAGATTTATTGACTCTCAAATGTGATGTCTTGATTCCCGCGGCTCTGGAGCGGCAGATTACTAAAGAGAATGTTCATCAACTTAAATGCCGTATCCTAGCGGAAGCTGCCAATGGACCCACCACCGTAGAAGCCGATAGAATCTTGAGAAATTCTGATATTTTTCTGATCCCAGATATTTTGTGCAACTCTGGAGGAGTGATCGTTTCTTATTTTGAATGGGTGCAGGATCTACAAAACTTTTTTTGGACAGAAGTGGAGGTCAATGATCGTCTCTATCGTATTTTAGAACAAGCTTTTAGTCAGGTGATGCAATTTGCTAAACGCGAAAAAATATATCATCGCGATGCCGCCATGGCCATCGGCGTCAAAAAGGTCGCCGATGCCAAAAAAGTGCGTGGGCTGTTTCCATAACGGAATTGTAACTACTCAGCCTCAAATTTTTATCCGCAGATTACGCAGATTACGCAGATTTTTTATCTCACACAGAGAGAGAAAAATAAGTTTTTAGTTTTCCCCACTAAAGGGGGACAGGTTAGTTCTTAATTTTTAGTTTCCTC
>CAYVFJ010000185.1:0-5059 GCA_964450905.1 uncultured Verrucomicrobiota bacterium | reverse complement strand
ATCAAGAGCTTGTTTGATCGTTTCATGATCGTAACCCGTGCTTGTCAATATAAGAACTGGCACATTGGGATAAAGCTCTTTCAGCCGGGGAAGAAATTGAAGGCCATCTTCGTTTTTAAGATAAATATCGAGCAACACCATGCCAAACACATTCTTTTTCATTTCAAACAGAGCTTTTTCGGTGGTCTCAGCGATCGTCGTCTTATAACCAGCGTCATTCAACAATTCACACATCAGTTTTAATGTCAAAATTTCGTCATCGACAATCAAGATATGTTTTTTTTGATTTTGTATGGTATTCATAAATCGCTCTAAAAACGAAAAGAATGTTTTAAGATGAATCGGGTTTCTGTAAAGCTCAAATCACGACCACGCTGAATGTAACATCATCCTCCAACAAAACAAGCCTTTACTTTTCGGAATCCAGATATGTCAATCATCGAAGGCCCACTTTTTTTAATTCTGTTGCTCCGACAACAAAAGTGATTTCACTAAGAACTCGCGCTTCGATAATGACGCAACGCAAAACGAAACCAGAAACTCACCAAGATCATCATCACACTTGATAATCCAAAAACCCAAAGAACACCGATGCCCCATAATCCTCGGCCTAAAACTGATGCAGGATAATTAGCGACAACCAACATCGGCAAAACCATCGTAAAAAGGAATTTTATTCCGCCCTTAAAAGCTTCCTGCGGAATTCGTGCAATCTGAAAAAGGTTGTAATAACCGTAGACAAGTCCTTGGGCACGAACAATCCAAAATGAAAGGGTGACTAGCGCAAATAACAAAACATAATGAATGATCATTCCGTTGAGCAGAAGGGCGCTATACAGCAAAATCTGAGCCATGCTTGGATGTAGATTTAATTTCAAACTCGCATAAACAACCAATCCCAAAGCCACACTCCCATTGACCAACGCCCCGCAATCAAATTTTTGAATCGAAATCAAAAATTGACTGTTGGCAGGCCGGAGAAGTATGAAATCCAACTTGCCCGTGCGGATATTTTCCGAAAGATCCATGCAGTTGGTTAGAAATGTAAATTGAAATAATTGTTGGATTAAGTGATTGGTACCAATTAAAAGGATCATCTGATACTTATTCCATCCTGCCACCATCGTCACATGAGAATAAATCACTTCAACGAATGACAATTGAATGCCGAACCACGCCAACTCCACGATAATCCAAAGGAAAACATTCGTTTTGAACATCAATTCCCTGGTGATGCTATAACGAAAAAAAGCCCCCACAAGCCTTAAATAACGAAGGATCATTTTTTATCCTCCTACGGCTGTATAATGACGAACACCTCTGGACCAAATCCATCGAGCCATGCCCCAAAAAAGGAGACACCATAAAATTTGCATCATGAAACCCCGACCTATCTCCGGTTCTTGAAAACGTTCCAAAAAAAGTCCTAATGGGAACCAATATTCATACGGAAAAGGCGTGAACATCAACAGTTCATAAACTTTTGGATGCAGTAAATCCAATGGAAAAAGATGGCCGCCCGCAAGATGTTCGATTGAAAAAACAATAAAGATAGGAGCCGTAACATCCAGAACCCAAAATGCGGTGAGCGCTAAACAATAGGAAATCAGAAATTGTAACGTCGCTGAAAGAAAAATGGAAAAGAAAGCATAGACCCAAACGATCCAGGATGACGGCAAAACCAAATAATCTTTCATCAAAAAAAGAACAATTAAAACTGGCGCCAACGTGATTCCTGTATAAATCAAACGATAAGACCAAAACAAACTGAAACGATAAGCCAAATAATCCATCGGCTTGAGCAAAAACTGATTGATCAGACCCTCTCGAATTTCTCCCGCAATCTGAAAATCATCTTCGGTAGGTGAACTCAGAGAATCCAACAAAATCAAAGCTAAAAAGTAAGAAATCATTCCATGGAACGCGTATCCTCCGACACGAACTGTTGAATCACGAAAAACAGCTCCCCATAGGCAGAAAGTTCCCATCAACGGAATGAATCCAAAAAAAACTCGAAGTAGAAAATTCCAGCGGTAGACAAAAGTGTTCTGAAAACCAATGGTCATCACATGAAAATATTTTGAAAAAGCAGTCATGATTTCATTCCCTCAAAGAATTTTCTGACAATCTCATGAAGTCTCTTGTGTCACTGATCTGATGAGCCGATCATGATCGCACAGGTTTACTCTTTGAATTTAATGAAATCAAGCAAATTCAACTTTTGAATTTGATAGGTATTTTTTAATATGAACTTAGGTTCGTGTTGATCCCGCGCGCATTTTGTTCTAGATCTATCAAATCCTATCCCAAGTGAAAACCATCCTTTTTGTTTGCACAGGTAATATTTGCCGTAGCCCCATGGCAGAGGGGCTGATGCGTCATCTTTTGCGTGGAGATCAAGATTATCGAATCATGTCCGCAGGTGTCAGCGCGGGCTACGGACAATCTCCCAGCGAAAATGCGGTGCGCGCGCTTCGTGAAATGGGAGTGAATATTTCTGGAATACGATCTCAACCTGTTACGGAAAATCTTGTTCACGAGGCAGATTACATTTTTGTGATGACTCATGGACATCAGCTTACCCTCAGCTCTTACTATCCTGAAGCTAGATCTAAAACCTTCCTCTTGCGTGAATTTGTAGAGGGACTTTCTGATGATGAACGTGAAGTTCCAGATCCTATCGGTCAATCCTATTTCACATATCTCGACTGTCGCGATGCCATTCAATCTTCTTTACCAAGTCTTTTAAAATTTATGAAAAATTCATCTCACCAGAATCCGGATCATCCAATCACCACAAAAAAAACATTCATCGCCATTGCCGCAGATCATGGAGGGGTGTCGCTCAAAGAGATGCTCAAAGGTTATCTTCAAAAAAATGAATATTCTTTTACGGATCTTGGAACCTTTGACACAGAAGCGGTGGACTACGTCGACTATAGTCGCGCAGTGACCCAGGAAATTGTCCATCGCCGAGCTACCTACGGCATTTTGATCTGTAAAAGCGGTCTTGGAATGAGCATGGCCGCGAATCGTTCCATCGGAATTCGGGCGGCGCTGGTAGACAACGTGGATCTCGCGCGTTTGAGCCGAGAACATAACAATGCCAATGTGCTTTGTCTTTCGGCCTCAAGAACCGGCCCCGAAGAAGCTATCCAGATTCTCGACACATGGCTTAAAACGGATTTTTCAGGAGGCCGCCATGAACTGCGAATTCAAAAAATGGATAGGATCACCGCTGAACCGGAAATGGAAGTCTGGTCGACTGCTTCTACGATCAACGAACTTGCGAGAGTCGATCCCGATGTTTACAATGCCATCGAGAAAGAAAAACAACGGCAGCAGGAAAATATTGAATTGATTGCGAGCGAAAACTTTACCAGCCGCGCGGTCATGGAAGCGCAAGGTTGCGTGATGACTAACAAATATGCCGAAGGTTATCCCGGTAAAAGGTACTACGGCGGCTGTGAATTTGTAGATCAGGTCGAATCTTTAGCAATCGAACGAGCAAAACTCCTCTTTGGAGCAGAACATGCTAATGTCCAACCGCATTCAGGGAGTCAGGCAAATATGGCCGTCTACTTCAGTGTGCTAAAACCGGGCGACAAAATTCTTACCATGGAACTGGCTCATGGGGGACATCTCACCCACGGATTCAGCCGTAATTTTTCAGGTCAATTTTATCAGGTGATTCATTACGGCGTGCGCAAGGAAAATGAACTTATTGACTACGAAGCGGCAGCAAAAATTGCCGAAGAACATCGGCCTAAATTGATCACCGTAGGAGCCAGCGCTTATTCAAGGATCATTGATTTTAAGAAAATGCGAGAAATTGCAGATTCAATAAATGCTCTTCTCTTTGTGGATATGGCGCATATCGCTGGTCTGGTCGCAGCAGGGGTTCACCCAAGCCCCATTCCCCACGCGGATTTCGTCACAACCACGACTCACAAAACTCTACGCGGCCCACGAGGCGGCCTAATTCTCTGCAAACAATCCTACGCGAAAAGCATCGACAGCACCGTTCTCCCTGGGATCCAAGGTGGACCTTTGATGCACGTGATTGCTGCCAAAGCCGTATGTTTACGGGAAGCGCTTCAACCTTCCTTCAAGATCTACCAACAACAGGTGGTTCATAACGCAAAGGTCCTGGCTGAAGTACTCCAAAAAAATGGATCCCGCATCGTCAGCGGCGGAACAGATAATCACCTGATGCTCGTCGATTTACGTTCACAAAAAGTGACAGGCAAAGAAGCGGAAATAGCGTTGGACAAGGCAGGAATCACGGTCAATAAAAATTTAATTCCTTTTGACACAGAAAAACCTTTTGTGACAAGCGGCATCCGTGTTGGAACTCCTGCGGTAACCACTCGTGGCATGAAAGAAAATGAAATGCGTGAGATCGCGAATCTTATTTCAACGGTTCTGGTAAGCATCGAAGATGAACCCAAACTAGCAGAAGTCCGAAAGAGCATTCATCAATTGACAGATCGTTTCCCTCTGTCCTGTTAGGCTAAAGAAGAGATTAGAAATCACAAAATAAAAAGATAGACTTTATTTATTTGAAACATCATTTTTTTCTTGTGGTTCATCTTAAATATGCTACATATGTCTTCAGTTAATTAAAACAAGTTAACGTCCAAACCTCAAAAGATATAGTGGATTGTCTGCGGAGTCAGCATATGAATGTCTCAGCGACGTCCCGTTCTCTGACGCAGAGAACTGTTCGCTGAGATTTTGGCGTTTTAAAAATCAAAAAGATAAAGGAAATCTATGGGCACACGCCTCTATGTTGGTAATCTGTCGTTTCACACGACAAACACAGCGCTTCAGCAACACTTCGCTCAAGCAGGAACTGTAGCAAATGTGGACCTTATTATGGACAAATTCACAGGTCGCAGTCGTGGATTTGCGTTCATTGAAATGGGATCTGATGCGGAAGCTCAGAAAGCAGTCGAAATGTTCCACGAAAAAGAATTAGATGGCCGCTCTCTGACAGTAAACGAAGCGCGTCCTCGAGAAGAAAGACCGTCTGGCGGTGGCGGTGGCGGTGGCGGTG
>CAYVFJ010000184.1:0-3035 GCA_964450905.1 uncultured Verrucomicrobiota bacterium | reverse complement strand
CGTTTTAGCGACTCAAAATCCTATTGAACAAGAGGGGACATATCCTTTGCCAGAAGCGCAAGTCGATCGTTTTATGCTTAAACTTCAAATCGGCTATCCTAATCGCACTGAGGAACGAGCGATTCTCGATCAAATGGCATGCACCGCGCCGCCTGTTACAGTGAATCCTGTGGTTGACGTGGCTCATATCCTTGAGGCGCGTCAGGTTGTGGATAGCATTTATATGGATGACAAAGTGAAGGATTACATTGTGGATCTTGTATGGGCGACAAGAGATCCGCGCGCCTACAAACTTGATTTAAATGGTTACATTCAGTTTGGATCATCTCCGCGTGGAACGATTAACTTAACCTTAGCAGCAAAGGCTTGGGCTTTTTTACAGGGACGAGGTTATGTGACTCCTCAAGATATAAAAAATATTGGGATGGATGTTCTGCGGCATCGAGTGATTGTGAGTTACGAAGCGGAAGCTGAAAACATGAAGAGTGAAGATATCATTCGAAAGATTTTTGATGCCGTGCCAGTCCCTTAAAAATTAAGAATTGAGAATTAAGAATTGAGAATGATGATCGATTCATGGAGGCAAGCGTTTTTCTATATTTCTCATTCTTCATTCTCAATTCTTAATTCTTCATTATGAATGCTGACAAAGCGCGTGAGATTCTTAAGAAAGTGCGGCAGATCGAGATTCGCACCAAACAATTGGTAACGGATTCCTTGACGGGACAGTATCATTCAGTGTTCAAGGGACGAGGGATGAATTTTGAGGAGGTCAGGGAATATTCTCCAGGAGATGAGGTGCGATTTATTGATTGGAACGTCACGGCACGCACGGGTCGCACGTTTATCAAAAAATTTACTGAAGAACGCGAGTTAACCATTCTTTTGATGGTCGATGTCAGCGCCTCAGGAAATTTTGGGTCAACCACTCAAAGCAAGCGGGAGCTAGCTGCCGAATTGGCGAGTGTCCTTGCCTTTTCCGCGATTCGTAACAGTGATAAAGTGGGTCTGATCCTCTTTTCGGATTGCATTGAAGAATATATCCCTCCCAAGAAAGGACGATCTCATGTTTTACGTGTGGTTCGTGAAATTCTTTTCTTTAAACCCAAACATCAAGGGACAAATATCGCTCAGGCATTGGATTTTGCGAATCAAGTGATCACCCGCCGTGCCGTGGCATTTTTGATGTCTGATTTTCAAGCAAAAGATTATCAACGAGCGCTTCGATTAACCCATCAACATCATGATTTGATTGCGGTGACTGTGGTCGATCAAAGAGAGCGTGAACTTCCGTCTATTGGAATTTTGACTGTAGAAGACGCGGAAACAGGCGAACAGTTAGAATTAGACACGTCGAATCCCAAAACGCGAGCGATGTTTGTTGAAAGATCAAAGAACCAATTGGAAACGATTCGAAAAGCCATGCGAACCGCGGGGGTGGATCTGTTAGAGTTAAACACAGGACAGGCTTATATGCCCGCGTTGCTTCAGTTTTTTGCAATGAGAGAAGGGAGGCGGGGATGAATGAGGAATTGAGAATTAAGAATTCAGGGTTTGGAGTGAATAAAAAGCTTATTGCTTACGGCTTACAGCTTGTAGCTGCCGCAGATATTCGAGATATTCGAGGGCCTCTCCATATTCCGTATCCCTGGCTCTGGTTGGTTTATGTTTTATTGGGCGCAGTTGCGGTCGTTCTACTATTTTTGGCTTATCGTTTTTGGAAGAAACGAAAGCCCGTGGTCGTCAAGTTGCCTCATGAAATAGCTCTTGAAAGACTTCAACAGGCTTTAGGTTTGATGCAACCAGAACAAACACGCGAGTTTTCCATCGCAGTATCGGATGCGGTGCGTCTCTATATTGAAGCTCGTTTTCAGGTGGATGCCGCTCACCGAACCACAGAAGAATTTTTGCATGATTTGTTATCTGGCGCATCCTCTTCTCTGGTTGAATATTCCTCGCTCTTAGAAGATTTCCTACATCACTGCGATTTAGCTAAATTTGCTCGATGGTCTCTTTCTATTTCAGAAATGCAGTTGATGCACCAAAGCGCTCTCAGTTTTGTGGAGAAAACAAAACCTCAAGAAGAAATTAAGAATGAAAGACAGAGAAAAAATACAACATTCAGACCTCAAAATTAATTTTTCATGCGTTTTCTTTATCCAGAATTTCTTTGGTTGTTAGCTCTCCTGCCTCTTTTAGCATTGTGGCGTGGAAAAAAAGGTCGCGGAGCGGCTATTGAATATTCGAGCGCTGAGTTGATGCGGCAGGTTGCGCAAATTCGAAGGGTGAGCGCTGGAAAATGGACCACCTTGTTGCGGTTTTTTTCATTGGCATTGTTGATTTTAGCTTTAGCTCGTCCTCAGTTTGGTCGTGGAAATACAGAGATTGAGGCGAGTGGAATCGATATGGTATTGACGGTTGATGTTTCTGGATCCATGGAGGCGCTCGATTTTAAAATCGATGGACAATCTAGAAGCCGCATCGAAGTCGTCAAATCAGTGGTCTCAAAATTTATCGAAGGCCGTCCCAATGATCGAATCGCGTTGGTAGTTTTTGCCGGACGTCCTTATCTCATTAGTCCATTAACTCTGGATCACTCATGGCTTGATCAGAACTTAAAACGTATTCGCACAGGTCTGGGTGAGGATGGCACAGCCATCGGTTCGGGGATCGCCAGCAGTGTCAATCGATTGCGCGATCAACCATCCAAATCCAAGGTGATCGTCCTTCTTACCGATGGAGTGAATAATGCAGGAAAGGTGTCGCCGGAAGCGGCGGCTGATGCGGCTCGAGCGTTAGGAATCAAAATTTATACCATTGGCGCGGGGATTCGTGGTGAAGCTCCGATGCCAGCCAAAGATCCTTTTGGAAATCGTACGTATGTCATGGCCAAAGTGGATGTGGACGAAGAAATGTTAAAAAAAGTGGCCGATACTACGGGTGGAAAATTTTATCGAGCCACAGACACAGATTCGCTTCGTAGAATTTATGCAGAACTTGATCGTTTAGAAAAAACAAAAATCACGATGAAAAAG
>CAYVFJ010000183.1:0-6512 GCA_964450905.1 uncultured Verrucomicrobiota bacterium | reverse complement strand
CTGAAATCATTGTATGCACCTGGGATCGTCATGGTTTATTTGCAAAAATCGCGGGTTCATTCGCGGCAGCCAAGATTCATATTTTGAGCGCGGACATTTATACCCGGAGTGACGATATCGTGCTCGATATTTTTCGAGTTTGTGATTTGGACCATCAAACCATAGAAGACGAATCAAAAGTTAAAAAAATGGAAATGTTTCTTAAGGAATCGTTGGAAGAAAGAGCGCTGTTTTCCTTCGCGGATATTATCCAAAATGAATATGAAAGTATGCGGCATCTTCCCTATCAAGGAGAAGAACATTTTCCGACAACCGTCAGTTTTAATAACGAAGATTCCGCGGATTACACGATTTTAGAAATTCAAACTCCGGATCGCTTGGGATTGCTCTATCATGTTCTTCAGATATTAACCGATCATGGGTTGGATATCGATTTGGCAAAGATCCATACAGAAAAAGGGGCGGCGATGGATGTGTTTTATTTGACGACGATGGAAGGATCAAAAATAACAGACCCGTCCCATCTCGAATCGATCCAAAAAAGATTGCTCGAAAAAATCAACGACCTCAATAAGCCCTACCGGAAGAGTTAAAAATTAGAAGTCATGGCCATCGTCAAGATCGCGAGTGGAGCGCTCCAGTGTGATTTTGAAAAAAGCAACCGTTCACCCTCCTCATTGTGGTCGTGTGATTGCCCAAAAAAGGTGGGGTAACCTGTTGCGAAAAAAGATCGTAAAGCTGATTTAAAAAAACATTGATTATAAATCATTTTGACATTCAGCTTAAATAATGTACCTTTGTCACATGTCAGATTGCTGCACACATTGCGGTAAATGCGGATTGGCGATGATGAATCTCAAGTTTATTAGGGAACGGCCTGGTCTTGGTCCTTTCCGAGAGAGAAAAATTTAAAATTAAATAAAAACTATGAACCTGTTTGTCATCCTAAAATCGAAGATGTCTCTAAGCTGTTCATCGTCAAATAATCTCAAATTTATTTTTGTGATTGCCTGGCTTTGTGTCATGTTGGCCGGTCGTGGATACGCTGTGTCCTATGCCGATTACACTTTAACGGATCTTGGAAAAGCTCCTCTTACAGACGGGGTAGGCGCTTATCAAGGATACGAGCTTGGACTTTATTCTGGAAATTCCAATCAACCTCCCCAGTCTCATTATAATGCGGCAATGAATGTGGCAGGCGCCATTGTTCCTCTGGACACCATGGGACGTCCTTCGACGGATCCTAATTATAGCGGCAATGGAAAAATCGTGCTTCTTTCCGTGGGTATCTCCAATACAACACATGAATTTGCTATGGGCAGTAATGCGGCGACAAATCCGGCCACAAAAACAGTCAATACATTTAAGAGCCAAGCTGGAAAGTCGAATTCAGGCAAAAGCTCTTCTGTCGTCATTTATGACGGCGCTCAGGCGGGTCAGGATATCACAAACTGGACAAATGCCGTTCTTAGCACTCAAACAGGTTTTACCACGTGGGGAAATATCATTGATTCGATCACTGGCCAACTGAAAGACCCCTTGGTATCAGGGCAACTTACATCGGAGACTGCGCAACAAGTGCAAGCGGTGTGGCTGAAGCACTCTCGTCTTGGATCACCGATGGTGGGACCATTTCCTTATCATGCTCAGGTTCATCGGGATCTGATCGAAATAGTCGCTCGTAACATCAAAACCTTATTTCCAAATTGTAAGATTATTTATTGTTCAAGTCGCACACGCGCTTATACGGTGTATAGCGCAAGTCCGGAACCTAATACTTACGAAGAAGGTTTTGCGGTCAAATGGGCGATTGAAGATCAGATCAATGGAACATCCGCTTTTAATTATAACAACGCGCCGGTTCTTCTTTGGGGACCTTATCTTTGGACAGAAGGCGCTATTTCTCGCACAGACGGGTTACAGTGGTTGTGTGACGGAACTTCTGCGGACACCGATGGGACTGGCGCTTTGGATGTCTATACGGATGGACTTCATCCTGGGATGACTGGCGTTCAAAAGGTGGCCAATCAATTATTAGCATTTTTTAAAACGCATCCGACAACAACCTCCTGGTTTTTGGATCCAAGTAAAAATAATCCTAATGGCAATTTATCAGGAGTGGCTCTTTCGATTGGGGGCGGTGTTACTACCGGGAGCGTTCCTTGGACAGTTAATTTTACAGCAACCGGAGGTTCCAGTGGGATGCAATATGTATGGAATTATGAGGATGGAACGCATTCTCTCAAGACTCATCCTGCTACTACAGTGACAAAAACATTCAAGGTTCCTGGTGTATATAACGTGAGAATGACAGCTACAGATAGTTCTGGAAATTATATTGCCAGAGTTTTGGCTGTTACGGTTTTGCCACCCTCGGGTTCGCCGACGACACCCACAAATTTGGCAGCCAGTTTACCAACCATCCCTTCCACTCCACCGCCGTCTAATCCTAAACAGATATGGCAACCCTACGATCAAATCAATCTTTCATGGACGGATTCAAGCAATGAAACAGGCTTCAGAATTGAGCGCAAGAAAAGCACGGATCCTGTGACCTCTTATACAGAAATTGCGGTGGTTCCCGCAAATATAACAGGATACATGGACAGAGGATTATCGGGATCGACAGCCTATGATTATCGGATTCGGGCTACGAATACAACTGGGGATTCTATCTATTCAAATGTTGCAAGCAAGATAACCCTTACGGTTGCTCCAAAGGAACCCTCGAACCTGATTGCTTCGGAGGTGTCTAGCACTCAAATCGATTTGAATTGGACGGATCATTCAAATAATGAATCGCAATTCAGGATCGATCGAAGAGTGGTGGGAAGCGGTTATGGGTTTAGTCCGCGTGCGAATCCTCCTGCAGACTCAACGAGTTTTAGCGATAAGACCGTGGTTCCAGGAGTTCAATATGAATACCGAGTTCGGGCCCTTAGGAATGTGGTCAACAATGTGGCTTATGAATCGCAGAATTCTAATATCGTCACATCTCCAAATCTCGCGCCGGTGGTGGATGCAGGCACATCCCAGAATATCGATTTTGGCGTGGGCGTGAATCTGGATGGAACGGTGACTGATGATGGATTACCTTTGGGGAATAGTTTAACAACGATATGGAATGTTCAAAGTGGACCTGGAGGAGTTATATTCGGAGATATCTACGCAGTGGATACGACAGCCAGTTTTTCGCAACCTGGCGTTTACACATTGGTTTTAACGGCTAACGATGGAACTCTTTCATCGAGTGATACGATGAGTGTTTATGTCAATGCGGCACCGGTGGTGGGTACCGGTGCAGATCAAACAGTGGTCTTTGGAACCGTAGTCAGTTTGGATGGAACGGTGACGGATGACGGGTTGCCTCTAGGAAATACGCTAGATTTTACCTGGATCGCCAGTGGTCCTGGATCTGTTCAGTTTAATCCCAATAATAAAGCAGAAGATGTGACAGCGAGTTTTTCTAAAGCGGGAGTTTATGTGTTGACCTTGACGGCAAGTGACGGGGCTCTTTCATCAAATGACACTGTGACAGTTACCGTGGAATTGATTACGGGAGCAATCGCGGGTGGACTGAATCACAGTGTCGCGATAGATCACAACGGGAATGTTTACACTTGTGGGCGAGATGATTATGGGCAACAAGGCAACGGCAGCGCGTCCTCCGCGAATGTAATCGTTCCAACAACCATTGGACTTGGAAATATCGATCAGGTATCCGCGGGTCTGAATCATACTTTAGCGTTAAATACTCAAACAGGCGCTGTTTGGACTTGGGGACGTAATACGAATGGTCAGTGTGGAAATAATTCAATCGTCAATATTTCTGCGCCAGCACAAATGGATCTCGCTAATATTTCAGCAAACGGCGGACAAACTATTCGGATAGCCGGAGGAGGCGCCTTTACCGTTGCCATGGATTCCAATGGCAAAGTCTTTACCTGCGGCGCCAATTGGTCTGGTCAACAAGCAACAGGAACTACCGGTGGTAGCAATCGTTTGAAGCTGGCTATCACCACGGTTTTAACGAGCGGATTTACGGAAATCAGCGCGGGATTTGAACACGGAGTTGCTTTGAAAAATGATGGTACCGTTTATGCCTGGGGAAATAATG
Organism: uncultured Verrucomicrobiota bacterium; assembly: GCA_964450905.1. GTDB lineage: Bacteria > Verrucomicrobiota > Verrucomicrobiia > JABWAM01 > JABWAM01 > CAYVFJ01. The sequence goes on along the minus strand of CAYVFJ010000183.1, from coordinate 2,395 downwards.
TTTATGGTTCTGTTGGAAATGGAACCGGTGGGGCAAACAACTTTAAACCTACGCCTTTACAGGTTTTTAGTGGTGCGAACCCCGTTTTAGCAACAGCGGTTGGCGCTGGGGAGTATCATACCTTAGCCGTCGATGCTAGTGATGGGAGCGTCTGGGCATGGGGACGTAATACAGACGGACAGTTAGGAAAGAGCAGTTTGAACAAAGCGGATTCATGGGTTCCGGTGAAGGTAAATAATCTGCAGAACATCGTTGCGGTCTATGGTGGAAGTGGTTGGTCTATGGCATTGGATTCAAGCGCTCAAGTTTGGGTATGGGGCAAGAATAGTTTGGGACAATTAGGAATAGGGAATACGACGATGCAATTAAGTCCTGTGATGGTGGGTGTTCTTAATGGATCTGTTGGTTTATCCGCAGGATCAAGTCATGGGATTGCATTGGGATTAGACGGCGTTGTTCAGGCGTGGGGCGATAATAGCTATGGAAAGTTAGGACTTGGCACAACAGGCGGAAGTGTTACTACCCCCCAAACAAACGGTCTGGATTTATTTTAGACGGTGTGCGTAAAAAGTGACTTTTTAATGGTAGGAGTCAGTGGTTATCTCTTTTTCGGCAAGCTTTTTCTTGGATTTATTACAGGCGATCTTTCTAAAAACATTTCTTTGGAATTACTTATGAAACAGATGTGCAGTCACAAGATTGACCGGTGGATGACCGAAATTGGAAAAGATCGTTATGGTTCCGTCCTCATGAACCAACGCTCCGAAGTCACCGAGTTCCAATTCGTCAGGAACAGTCTCTGAATTTTTTGTATCACGAGGATTCAATTTTCTGGATGGCTGCCGCTTTTTTAAGGAAAGATTTTTAGGATCAGAAAACTTTAGCACATCGATTTCTTCGGGCCAAGAGAGACCATCTGTCGAAAACAAACGTGCCGGACATACGCAACATGTTTCATGTAACAGAGCCTATCACATTCCAGGGGCATGACGAGATCAACTTCTTATATTTAGTTCATTAAATATGATGGAATAAGGGTGACTTCTTAATAGTTGAGTGTTATGGTAGGGTCAGTTTTGGTGCCCCATGGATTTGCTATGAAAGAGTTGTTCTTGATCATCATCCTAGTTGGATTAAACCTTAACCTAGCTTTATCTAAGGTTGAGGAGAAGACGGTCCTTTTGCAAAACTTTGAGGAAAAGTTTGGAATTGTTAAATTTCCGAAAGATAAGCCGGGCACCGTCGATTTTTCAAAAGAATGGAGGTCGGATGGTGAGCGATCCATTCGGATAGATCCTCAGTTGGGCACTACCGTTTCAAATGTTAATCTTAAAAATTGGATGGGTTATTCGCAGCTAAGATTTCATATATCCTGTAACAGCGCCACAAAAATCGCTCTAAGAATCAGCGACCAAAATAGTAAAGGTTATAACGACGATCACATGGATATCATGAATGTTGACGCCGGCGAACAAATCGTTGAAGTGAATCTTACGAAAGAAATGTGGAGAGGTAGAAGCGAAAAACCGTACTTAGGAACCATTAAAACGCCTCTGGATTTGTCTGCCATTAAAAGCATCGCCTTTGTGAATGGCGGAGTGTCCCCCCTTTTTTTAGATCAGCTTGAGTTAGTCCAGACAGTCCATAAAAAAGTGGCCGAAAAGCCGTCGGTAGCTCCCCCCACCGTAAAGACAGCTTTGACACCCACAACCCCTCGTTCTCGTGAAAGAAATTTAAGGGATGAGACCAGAGAAAACAGAATGCCACATGAGGCGCAGCGCGAAATGAAGCATGAAATGAAGCATGAAACAACCCTTCTTCTTCAAGACTTTGAAAATGAGTTTAGTATTTCTAAGTATCCCAAAGATAGTCCTAAAACGATTACTTTTTCGAAATTATGGAAGTCGGATGGAGTTCAGTCTCTTCGGATCGAAGAATCCATATCCGCCACCTTTGAAATCATGACTCTTAAAGATTGGACAGGATATTCGAAGTTGAGATTTTATCTTTCGAACACATCGACCAGTGAGGATCGAATTATGATCCAACTGAAGGATGGCTTGGTCCTAGATCCCAATAAAGACACTCATAAAGAGGATATCGACCTCATTCTCGGGGATCAAAAAGTGGAGATCGATCTGACGGGAAAAATGTGGAGGGGCGATATAAAAAATCAATTTCCAGGTGAAGTGAAAATACCCCTTGATCCTTCGAAGATGAAGGGGATCATCATTTATAACTATGGTTCAGCTCCCATTTTTATAGACCAATTCGAATTGGTTAAATAGGGGATCTGCAACAGAAAACGGATTATTTTTTTTCCGGAAGATGATCGACGCAATATTCCTCACCACTTGGAGTGATTCGGAACGTGAGATCCGGATCCGTCTTCTCG
>CAYVFJ010000182.1:0-2912 GCA_964450905.1 uncultured Verrucomicrobiota bacterium | reverse complement strand
ACTATCCAAGATCACTCGCAAGGGTTGTTTTCCGGAAAATGACGGATCTCGCGCCGTGAGTGAAGGATTGTCTCTCAGGACGGTATTGATTCCGACAAGAACGGCGTCCACTCGTCCCCTGAGACGATGGGCTTCAAGCCGAGATTTTTCCGAGGTGATCCATTGGCTTTCTCCATTTTTTGTTGCGATTTTTCCATCTAAAGTCATCCCGCATTTTGCAATCACCCATGGGGTGTGATGAACGATCCAATGGTTCCAAGCTCGATTAAGGGAGGCACATTCATCTTGGAGAATGTTTGTGGTGACTTTGACTCCCTTTTTTTGAAGGAGTTGAATGCCTTTCCCAGCATGCTTAGGATTTGGATCGATGGTTCCAATTACCACACGCCGAATTCCTTCCGTTAAGATAGTTTCCGTGCATGGAGGAGTTCGTCCCCATGTGCAACAGGGTTCAAGAGTCACATATAAAGTTGAGCCACGAAGGTTTGATGTTTTGTGTTTTGCATTTTGGATTGCTTCAACTTCTGCGTGGGGCAGGCCGGCAGCTTGATGCCAACCTTCGCCAATGATTTGATGATTCTGAACAAGCACCGCGCCCACGCAAGGATTCGGAGAAGTTTTACCTATTCCACGACGCGACAACGTCAGAGCGCGTTGCATCCATTGGATATCTTCCTGAAGGCTCATGTGGATTTTAACAATTCTTTTCTCAACATGTTCAAAGCTGTCTGGGTTGTCATAAATTTGAAAGTTTCTCGGTCTATTTGAAATAGAAAATGTTCAACGTCTATTTTGTTTTTTGTTGCAAGCGAAATAAACACGGTGCCAACGGGTTTCTCAAGGGTTCCACCCGTGGGGCCCGCGATACCCGTGATTCCAAGAGCATAGTCCGCGTCTGATTTTTGCAGCGCTAATTCAGCCATGGACCGAGCGACAGGTTTGCTCACAGCTCCATGTTCATCGATTAATTTTTTTGGGACATCTAACCCTTTCATTTTTGCTTCGTCTGAATAGGTAATCCAACCTTCACGAAAGACGTGAGAACTCCCCGAGACCATAGTTATACGATTGGCGAAGTGGCCGCCTGTGCATGATTCGGCTGTCGTGAGCCATTTATTTTTTTGATGGAGAAGATGAACCACCACTTCTTCAAGAGAGGTTTCGCCCATTCCAAAAATGGCATCTTTGAGAATACATCGTGTTTTACTTTCAGCTTCGTCCGCGATTTTTCGAACAATCTCTGGATTTTTACCTCGGACAACTAATCGCAGATCGACTTCTCCGGCTCTGGCACAGTAGCCGATCTCTAAATCCGAAATATCTTTTAAAGCGGGTTCTACCATTTGTTCGACCGACGATTCTCCCATGCCAACCACTTTGAAAACTCGACAGTCCAAGATGGGTAGACTCCCGCCATATTCATTCAAAATCAAAGGAAGCGCTTGTTTCTCAAACATCGGCTGAAGTTCACGAGGCGGTCCGGGCAACATGATCAACCATTTGCAGGGGAAGTTTTTCAGAGGAATCGCTAATCCCGGTGCAGTGCCATTTTCGTTATAAAAAACCGTGGCAATATCAGGAACAACAGCTTGAGATTTAACAGATTCCGGTATTTCAATTTGACGACGGCGGAATCGAGTTTCCATCTCTTCCAGAGCGCGTGAATCCATGTGAGTATTCAGTCCTAACATTTGAATTACCCCATGACGTGTGATGTCATCGGAAGTGGGACCGAGTCCTCCTGTAGTGATGACCAGATCTGCATGAAGGAATGCTTGCTGGATGGCTCTTTCAATATCTTCAGCAGTGTCATTGACACAAACTTGTCGAACAAGCGTAGCTCCGATCGCGGTCAATTTTTGGCCGAGATAAGCTGCATGAGTGTTGATCGCAAATCCCATCAGCAATTCAGTGCCGATATTAACCAGTTCAACCCGACATGACATAATGGATTTTAGAAGTTAATCCGTATAACCGTCTGGATGTGTTTGATGCCATTCCCAGGCGCTTTCAACAATTTGATCGATTTTGGGATATTTAGGATCCCATTGAAGATCGCGAATGATTCGATGACTCGAAGAAATTAAGCGTGAAGCGTCCCCTGCGCGGCGCGGTTTTTCTATCGCTGGAATTTCATGATTTGTCATTTTACGCGCTGTGTTTAAAACCTGATAGACAGAATAGCCTTCGCCATTTCCCAAGTTATAAACACTGCTTTCAGCTTTTTTGAGAGCCAAAATGTGGGCTTGAGCTAAATCCACGATATGAATGTAATCCCGAATACAAGTTCCATCCGGCGTATCATAATCGGTTCCATAAATTTCAATAAAAGGTTTTTTCCCAAGAGCAACCATGATGATGTTGGGAATCAGATGGGTTTCAACTCGATGATGTTCGCCGTATTTTTGGGTGCAACCGGCTGCATTAAAGTAACGAAGAATTACATGTTTCATTCCATAAGCTGATTCATACCACTTTAAAATTTGTTCAAACATCATTTTGGAAAGGCCGTAGGGATTCAAGGGATGTTGAGCGTGATCTTCTGTCATGGGAATGCGATCCGGATTACCGTAGGTGGCACAAGTAGAGCTAAAGATGATTTTTTTGACACCACACTCGACCATACCATCGAGAAGATTGATTCCATTGGCAACATTGTTTCGAAAGTATTTGGAAGGATTAGCTACTGACTCAGGAACCAGAGCATTTGCTCCGAAATGCATGACGGCTTCTGCTCGACTATCGGCTAAAGCCTTTTTGATTTCATCACGGTTTGCAAGATCGCCCTTTATAAATTGCGCGCGTGGATCAACCGCAGACCGATGCCCTTCGGAAAGGTTATCGAATACAGAGACTTGATATCCTGCATTCAACAATTCCTCTACACAAACGCTCCCGATATATCCTGCTCC
>CAYVFJ010000181.1:0-5715 GCA_964450905.1 uncultured Verrucomicrobiota bacterium | reverse complement strand
GCAACGCTGCCAGATGCCAAAAGAACAAGCTAGGTTGCTACCTTTATTTCTTTACGGCTCCTAAGGCAAAAGCTAAACGCTCGAGACGACGTGTGGACCCTTCTCGGATCACCGCGTGAGTGTAACCAGCAAAATGAGCATGATATTCTTTCGGTTTTCGGTCTACCGGGATCGGATAAATTTTTTGAGCGCGCAAAAGTTGTTGAGCAAAAGCGCGCGCGTGAGTTTCGTTTTCACGTTGAACGGATAAAGATGATTTGGAATGCGCAAAGGTTTTCTTTCCTTGGGGATCTAAATGAACTTGAACAGGCACATGAACCGGAATTTCTACGTCACGAAGAATCCCATAACGTGATCCTTTAAGAACCAGTGGTTTACATTGAAATCCCAATAAACAAAGCCCTTTCATACAGGTAAATTTAAGGTCGCAAACTTGCGACATTCCAAGAAATCGTTTGGCTTGATGTAAAAAGGAAGGACGATTGGCTTCACGAAGATTTTTTGGGATCATACCCTTTTTTCGAAGAGAAGTTTTTGGTTTTGCTTCCGATGTCTTGGTAGAAGATGGTTTCACATTGCCCAAAATACGTGTTTTCCTGAATGCATACAAGATTGCTGATCGCCAAACGGGTCGCACATCTGGCAGAACCGCTTTTTCTAGCATCGCTTCTGCTACTGAACGGAAAAGTCTCGGTTCCAATCGCGCTTCTTGAATTCCAACGACCAATAGCTTTGCTAATTCCTGAGAGAGATCGATGAGAAGTTGTTCTATAAAATTTTTGGCCGCAGAACTAGAAGAGGCCAAGGATTTTACCAGGGCATAAATCAGAGTCTGATAAATGGCGCCCGTAAAAATTCGAGAAAAGTTATGAGGTTCCGCTGTTAAACGAGAATCCGGACCGTCTTCAGGCAGCATTTCAGGTGGAACGTAAACCAATGAATGAACTGCATCTCGAAGAAAAGGGTCTCTCTTTGATCCACGCCCTTCCTGATAACGAATCGCCATCCCTAATTCCTCAGCCAGACGCGAAATTAGGTTGGAACGCCGAAAGTTTGAGCCTGCTTGAGATAACATGGCTTTCCGAATCGTGAGTTCTTGAAGTGAAATAAGAATGGCCGCGCAATCACCAAAAGCTTCATGGAGCGCAGCGGCTTCAAGAAAAGTGCTGTCCCATAAATCAGGACGTAAAACATCAAGAAACGCATGACCTTGCTCATGACAGACAATATCCGGACTTTCACATGTAAAAACCTCGTTATCACCCGAAGGATCCTTTTCGTAGAAAAATTTGAGACCACGACGATCGTAATACGCGTTGAAATCACGGCCTGCCCTCAAATTAATGGGCAATGATTTTCCGGTATACCACTGAAAAGGTCCCGCAGCCAATGTCCAGAGAGCCTTTCCTCGACGCAGTGATTCCGTGGCTTGCCAGAACTGAAAATGGATGGTACCCGGTTCGTAGTATTGAGGTTTGACATTAGTTGGGTGACGAATTGGAAAATCAGAAAGCAACCCGGGTGTGGGAGAAACTTGAAGAAGTTCAACTCCCACAGCAGAAGGATCGTTGGCATAAAAATGAATCATCGTGGAAAAAGTTGTCAGAAACGAAGACGTTGAGCGCGTTGCTCAATCGTTGAAAGATACTTTTTCTTCATCTCGGATGAGAGAAAACTTTTTTGGATCAGTTCACGCCAAACTGGAATCGCGGAGCCAAACTTTGATAGAATATCCATAAGCATTCGATCATTTATTTGTAGGCGTCCTCGCCCAAAGTAGTCAATCAAGTCCTTGTGCGTAAGCCGCGATTTTTTTCCGTTGATGGATAAAGCCAACTCCTCTTTGGGATTTTGCAGCGCAATGGTTGTGTTCAGGAAATCGTAAGCAGGCGCAAACTCGACTTTTCCATTTCGTGTGATCAGCGAAAAATTTTTCAGATGCATATCCTCATTCCCAACAAGAAAAGTGAAGAGCGTCCGAGTAAACAGTTTCACTTGTTCAAGAACTGGAAAAGTGCAAAATTGATTGACAACCATGGCAACATTTTCCATCGAAGAATGGTATTTTGTTTCACGACTTTCACCCAAAAGTTGAGCAAAATCTTCGAGCGGAAGTCGCTCGCGTCCCACGCGATCGAACCGCTTTATAAAATAGGTCAACGAATCGTCGATCGCTCGAATCAGTCCATGAACTGGGACTTCGATTCCCACGATTATAGCCATACGCATCGTGACATCCTCGTTCTCTGGTAGCTGTGGAAAATCAAGACTTGGAGGCTTAAGAATAAATCGGCCTCCGTGATCAACCACTTCAAAACGCGCCTTTTTAATGCGCAACACCGCGCTCAGTTTTAATTGAATTCCTTGGACCGACATTTTGCCAACCCGACGGAGCGCTTCTTTCCTTTGTTGTTCAGCAGTCAATTCGAGTCGGGCAAGAGTTGTTAATTTGCGATCCAACAACCTTAGCCCTTGCAAGGAATAATCAATATCCCCAAACAATGGTTCGTAGCTTATGGGACAACGCTTCATGCCACCTCCTTCACGGTTAAGGCGCCCACAAGATCTCCACCCACCAACAAAAGCTGAGCGAATAAATCGTGACGATCGATTTTGTAGTCCCGAAGCAGAGCTTCCAGTTGGATGCCTTCTGGCAAAAGACCTTCGAATACCGGTGGAAACTTTTTAAATTCATAAGGAGTGCCGCGCACACGTAAAGCCAACGAGACCGGTTCGCCAATATAATCCGCCGTGTAAGTGAACCGATAATTGTTGCGATCCACCTCCTCCAATATGCCGGTGAATATTCCTTTTTGGTAAACCTGGGCCTTTCTCATCAGAAAACTTGTGGATTACAATTCCTTTGTTGACGATCTAATATAGGACTTTGAAACACCACTTTGATATTCAGCACATTTAAAATCTTTTTTAACGTGTCAAGTTGAACCGTTTTTTTGTCATGTTCGATATCGAAGATAACGGTTTTTCCGACACCAGCCAACTTGGCGAGTTCAGCCTGTGTTAATCCACTCAATCGACGGTGCTGTTTAATCATATCTTTTAATTCGATATTCATATACTGCTATAGCATTATTTTTCTTTGCTTTTAAGTAAATATACCCATTTATATAAAAAGATCAACAAATTTTACTGTTATAACATTTTTTTTCAATGATTTTTGTAGCTATTCAGCCTCAAGCCATAAGCCCTTAAGCCATAAGAACAAAAGCATCTGCACCTCAACGCCGCCATCATTTGAGCTTTTTAAAATCTGTAAGATTTGACTATTTTTTTGGAGTGCGGCAGTTCACTGCCGCTTTTGACGAGACGATTAATCGTCTCGCAAGCGCAAGTCCCTCTTCCCGGAGAGATTTTTCCCTCATACGTTCTCCTCTGAAAATAAGATGAAAAACACTCTTTTTTGTGTCCTATGGGATGCCAGAGAAGATTGTTGTAAAAATATCTTACAGATTTTTTTGACAGAATTAACAAAATTTACAAAATTAGAATGAGAACACGAGAGTCCCTCCATACTTAAATTCTGTTCATTTTGTTAATTCTGTCTCAACTTAAAATATCTTTTGCTCGTTTTGAATTGATTGCTTTCATAACTAAAAATTAATAACTCAAAACTAAAAACTCAATCTTGCTTGTATTCTAATACACAACTTACAGCTCCAGCGCTCACTTTACCGCAATTATTTGCCGCACGAACCTGAAGGAGATAAACATAACCGTCCTCGACATTAACGCTGGCCGCCGTGTTTGTAATAGGAGCACTCCAAGGACCTATAATATTTGCTGCATCCAAAACAACCTGCCCCTTCTTTCCACCAAAAGTCCTTATCTCATAATAATCAGCTCCTGAAACAGCATTCCATAAAACCGAAAAATTATGATTAGCACCTATTCCGGTTACAAGAACAGTTGGACTATCAAACGTACAAGTCGGACTTACAATTACGGGTACTGCTAAATCCGGACAATCCCTCCCAGAACCGCCTCCGTCTCGTCCATCACCTGACTCTGATTCACCAGTCGTAAATGTCCCTGAAGTAAAACCCTTCCACCAACCTGAATCGAAACTCCCGTCAGAATGAATGTCGTAATGCAACAGATCCACCCCAACCTGCCATAGATATTTTTGATTAGCTCCCATATTTAAACTATAATTCGAATCTTGAATCTGAGTATTTCCAAGCTGCCATCCAGTCCCATCGGTCAAATTCTGAATGTCAAAATAATAAATCCCACCCGACGGATTTCCAGCGCTTTTCCATGAAAAATTCACCGGTTGATATCCAACGCCTGTCGCTTGATCCACAGGTTTTATCAACACTGGTAGCGATCCTGTGGTAAAGATGTGTTCATCGCTTTTGACCGGCTGCCCAGACCCTGTCGCTGACACGACTGCGTGATAAGTTGTATTCTCCTTCAAAACTGCCTTATAAGGCGATGTCTGAGCCGTATAACTGACAGCAGCCCCAACTGATCCACCCGTTTCTTCGCTTAATTCAATGACATATCCATTCGGCGCAAATTGACTGCTCCATGAAAAATTAACACCGGTGTAATCCACATCATAATCCCCATCCACCGGTGTATTCAAAACAGGTTTGTCCGGGCCAATCAGATACGTCCAGATCTCTGAATCAACTCCAGGTTCATCGTTTCCACAATTCGATCGATAAGGAGTGACATACCAATCATAGCCAGCGGGATCACTGGACACTCCGGATACGATTGCCGAATTTGTAGATGATGCTATCACTTGAATCCCAAGGGCGCTCTTTCCTACAACCGTCACGTCATACTTCGTGGCCCCAGGAACAGGATCCCATATAAGGGTAACATCCGTTCCATAGGTAATTTCTTCTCCATTCAAAGGAGCGATTAAGTTAGGTTTCGTGAGGTTCATATCTAAAACAAACAGTCTTTCATCCGATGCGCCATCGTCAAAATAAGGCCCAGGCCCATTCGGTATCACTTTCCATTTAAAATCGTTGTTATTATCCGATTGCTGACAAAAATTCAGTTGATACGTCACCGTATCTGCAGACTGAGGATAATTGGCGGGGAGTACTGAGTTCGCTGGGGCAACGATATTTTTCCAATACTGAAAGGCACAGCCGGCTTGTCCATCCGGATTACTCCAGCCAAAATCAATCTGCCACGGATTAACGCTATCTCCATCCCCAGGTGTGGATAAGGTCGATTCGGGCATGGCGGTCTTGAAATCGACAAGATTGCTCGGAGTTCCATAGGTGTCTAAAGAATCAATATCATCGGGTGGCCCTAAAGCTTGAACAGCCAAGCTATAATCCTTGTTCACCTTTAAAATAGGCGATATCGCTAAATATTTTGTCCCAGTCGGCGTTGACTCTAAAAGTACAATAGCTACCTTTGGATTCACTCCATTTCCTGAGATTGTCCCATCCAGAAATTGATACCCAATTGCTCCATTCACAGAATCCCACTCAAATGTTTCTGGAGTTCCAGGTGGCAATGGATCCAGAGGCCAAGGCCAGACATCCGTTGCCCCAAAAGATGGAGTTACTATTACTGTCTTGCGATCATCCGTAAAGAAACTATGAGCAGGACTCCAATTCTGAGGATCGGTAATCCAAGCGGATAACGCCGCTCCATCTCCTCCGCTTCGTGTATATTCGCTAATCGCCTCTTGGAGGACTTTCGTAGCCCGAACTCGCCACCAGT
>CAYVFJ010000180.1:0-2975 GCA_964450905.1 uncultured Verrucomicrobiota bacterium | reverse complement strand
TAAGAAAGAAATTCATCGAACATGGATCATGGCAGGTAAAACTGCTCCGATTAAAAAAATGAAACAACTGCAAAAGATAGGAGCCAAAGTATGGACGGTTCCTATGACAAATAAAGGTCTTTCATTAAAAACAGTACTTCGTCTCTTGGGAAAAGCTGAGATCACCAGTCTTATGGTAGAAGGGGGTGGAGCTGTATTGGGATCATTTTTCGATCAGAAACTCGTTCATGAAATCTATTTCTTCATCGCGCCGATTATTTTAGGAGGAGAAAAAAGTGTTAAAGCCGTGGCTGGAAACGGCTTTAACACTTGGCAAAAATCCATAACTCTGCAAAAGGTTCAAGTTCGTAAGCTAGGCCCAGACCTCATGGTCCATGGATTATCCTAAATTCATCAATGAGAAATGATAAGCAGATATACGGTCGGACATAATTAAATGGAAAAATAAAGAATACGCCGATCTAAACCGCGATCCTTCATTCTTAAGTATCAAATGCATTTTCATGCCATGGTTGTTAATTGAAAATATTTCTCAATAAAATGAAAATCCCGATCCGAATGTAATAAGACAACTTCCTGTTCAATCGCTACGGCTGCGATGAGACAGTCGATGCTGTTTCTAATCGTGATTCCTTTTTTTCTTAAATCTCGATATATGTTTGCTGCCTTCTCAAAAGTAGAACGATCCATGGGAAGATAAATGAGTGGTTCGAAAATTCTTCGAATTTCTACAAGCTCTCTATTCTGTCTAATCCCTTGAAAAACTTCGGTAAGAATGAGTCCACAAATACAAAGATCTTGCCTTTCTTGGATTAGATTTTCCAATGTAACCACTTGCGCATTGGGTTGTGCGCTAAAGAAATCAATCCAAACACTGGTATCTACAAGAACTTTCAAAAGGTACGTCCTCGACGCATTTTAGAGAGATTACCTTCCCAGAAAATTTTGCCTTTAAATTTGAGGAGTTCCGTCTGATGCTCCCTCCTCATCAGCTCTTTAAGAGCATAATCCACAAGCGCTCGACAGGATCTAAGTCCCGTTACTTTTAATCCTTCATCTACAAGATTTTCATCAAGAACAATATTGGTTCGTTTCATAGGTACACATTAAGATAAAAATAATGTGTATGCAAGTATTTATGGCGCCCTCTTCATCGATGAAAGATATAGAATGGATCGAATCTTGGATTGAAGACTGCGGACCTTTCTCCAGAGACGATAGCCATCACTTCTATATCTTGACGTTTTCACCTGGAGCTGATGGCGCGAGTTTTCCGCCCCATCCAAGAATCTTAGCCTTAGTGGCTTCCGCTTCGGCTTCAGGAACCTGACCGTTCCTTTGGAAGTACATGGAAAGACATACCCGAGCAAATAGATCTTGAGGATTGAGTTCGACGGCCTTCTTTCCAGCCTCAATCGCCTCTGGATACTTTCCAAATTTCATGTAACCCATGCCTAGAGAATGCCATGCCTCAAAAGATTTCGGATCCATCTCGGTAGCTTTTTTAAAATGTTCAACCGCCTGCTCAAGTTCACCCATGGCAATCGCTGTGGTTCCTTCTTCAATCTGTTCTTCAAGAGTCATCAAGCCAAGATCGTACCCGAGCTGATGGTTCGCGTCTATCTGTATTAATCTGTGGCAAAAACAATCTGTTTGTTTTATAGAAATGGCATCACGGAAGGATCCTGGATCATTCACTTGTATGAAAAATAGCTCTGAAGAAACAACTCGTAAGACGCTCGAACAACGCTCTCAGATGACTGAGATTGAGCGGCTACGACATTCTTGTGCTCACGTGATGGCTACGGCGATTGTGAAGTTATGGCCGGAGGCACAACTTGCGGCAGGACCCCCTGTCGAAAATGGTTTTTACTACGACATGGATTTATCTCATCGCATCAGTCCAGAAGACTTCGAAAAAATTGAATCAGAGATGAAGGCGATGGTGAAAGCGAATCAGGTTTTTGAAAAAATGGTGGTTTCACGAGATGAAGCTCTTGATTACGCCCGTCGAGGACGTTTGGCTGCTTTAACGGATCGTCCCGTTCCCAGTAAATTTAAAATGAATATTCTTGAAGGAATTCCCGAGGGAGAACCTATTTCTTTTTTTAAGAACGGGGATTTTATCGATCTTTGCGCAGGACCACATGTGATGCGAACAGGAAACATCGGTGCTTTTAAACTGACCCATGTTGCCAGCGCTTACTACAAGGGAGACGAAAAAAATCCGCAGCTTCAGAGAATTTATGGTACGGCATTCAAAAATAAAACAGAAATGGATGCCTACTTCGTGATGTTGGAAGAGGCCAAGCGTCGTGACCACCGTAAAATTGGCGCGGAGATGGGACTGTTCGCGATGGACTCTGAGTACGTCGGTCCAGGTCTACCCCTCTGGCTGCCTAAAGGCACGGCCATTGTCGAGGAGCTAGAAAAGCTGGCAAAAGAGACTGAATTTGCCGCCGGCTACGTTCGCGTCCGTACACCACACATTGCGCGGGAGAAAATGTACATCACTTCGGGTCATCTGCCGTACTACAAGGAGTCGATGTTTCCGCCGATGGAACTTGTCGAACAAGTGGATCGGGAAATCACCCGCGAGGGCGAGGGCTCTTCCCAATCCACAAGACTTCCCGAAACGGATCGTTATTATCTCAAGGCGATGAACTGTCCGCATCATCACCGCATCTTTGCAGCTGAACCGCGCAGTTACCGTGACTTGCCGTTGCGCCTCGCCGAATACGGCACATGCTATCGCTACGAACAGTCGGGCGAGTTGTTTGGTCTCATGCGCGTCCGTTCGCTCAATATGAACGACGCGCACATTTATTGTACACCGGAACAATTTGCTGCTGAGTTCAATGCGGTGAACGCGATGTACCTGAAGTATTTCAAGATTTTCGGTATCGAGAAATACGTGATGCGTTTTAGCACGCACAACAAGGACGGGCTTGGCAAAAAATATGTGGATGAGCCGG
>CAYVFJ010000179.1:0-2661 GCA_964450905.1 uncultured Verrucomicrobiota bacterium | reverse complement strand
CGGCGTCGCGGCCACCCCGCCGCCGTGGCTAACCTGCTGCATGCGCGTGGCGTCCCAGCAGGTGTCGGACGCCAAACGCTCACGGTTATCAGGCCGCGAGAGCCAACTGATCGTTAGCTTCTATTTTTTTTCTCGTTTGATTACAGGGCCAACGAGAATCCCCGGCCTGCCACTTCATCTTTATCTCTCAGGTCGATGCCAATCGCCCCCTCTTGAAAGCTATAAGTCACAAGGTGAAGAATCAAAAGAACTGAATGGTCGGAGTATAATCTTCTTTTGTTTAAAAAACAATCTTTTGTTTTTCTGTAACCATTAATTCAAAGAAGGATTGGGCGGACATTTGGCGATGAAACGAAAGAGTCCTCCTTTTTTGTGCAAGATCCGATGCCATAAAGTTTCTGGCTTAGGATCAAAGATCAGGGATAAAGAAGCAGGATGAATGACCCAACAGCCATTTTCAATTTCTTTTTCCAGTTGATCTGGTGACCATCCTGCATAACCGGAGTAGATCCGTAATTGAGAAGGAAGATTGTTCCATTTAAATTGTTCCACCAAAGGTTCCATGGAATGTCCCACCATTAATTTCGGGATCATATCAAAATTCGATTGCAACTCGGACTCTGCCAAGAAGCTAATGACATCCGGATGAACAGGTCCACCCCTGTAGAGAGGCGCTTTTGCCAGTCCCTCAACGAGCAATCCGTGGGCCAACGATCCTAAGTTGTGTTTCAAGGAATGATTTAAAACCAATCCTGCCGCGCCGGATTCATCATGCTCACAGATCAAAATGGCGGTTTGATCAAAATAAGAACCAGCTAACTTGCCACTGTCCAAGATTAGTTTGCCTTGCAGAGATTGTTGTGGAGACTCCATGCTGAAAGATCAAAATGATCGATTTTGCATGATCTGTCAAACTGTCATATACCGACCCTTCCTTACAGGTCGTGAAAAAGATGAAAAAAAGACTTGTATTTTTTGTGTTTATAGGGATATTAGTGTGAATGTCGTTCTTCGGAGTGGTTTCAAGACCGAGGTTTTGCTGTTGTGAGTGTGAAGAGATCTCTCTGTAAAGCCTGCCAAAGTACACCCCGCGTAATGAGCGGAGTAAATCTGGGGATTCGAAGAAGCAGTTAGGCAATTTTTGAATGCCTTGCGACCACAATAAGCTTAACAATCAAGTCCATATCAATATAGGTTCTCCAAAACTTGAATTGGCGGAAACTGTTCGTTGATAACGAATAAAATGGATGAATTAAAAAGAGAGTGATGATCTATGGAAACACAGGGAACTAAAACAACCGATCAAAGTAGTAGCAGCCATTTGCCTCCAGATAAAACAGAACCGTTGCCACCGTTGCCACCGTTGCCAAAAAAGGAATATCCCCAAACTCGTGGGATTTTGGAGTTGTCCGATAAAGGGTTCGGATTTCTTCGTCAACAAGCAAAGAACTATCAGCCTTCCAAGGATGACGTGTTTGTGAACCCTAACATTGTTCGAGAATTACAACTCCGCGAAGGGCTCGTCATTGAAGGGGAAAAGACCCCGACCAATCGTGGTGGATATGAAGTGCTTAACATTAGCAAAATCAATGGGGCCAAATTAGATCGATATAAAAAGGTTCTTTCGTTCAATGAACTAACCGTGATCGATCCTCTTGAGCCTTTTCATTTGGAAACAGATGCCGCCACTGTTTCCACGCGTTGTCTGGACCTTTTTTGTCCTATCGGAAAAGGGACACGCGGTTTGATTGTCGCCCCTCCGCGCTCCGGAAAAACAGTGCTTCTCAAACAAATCGCGAACGCTATCACCACCAACCATCCAGAAGTAGATTTGATGATCATGCTCGTGGATGAAAGGCCAGAGGAAGTCACCGATTTTCAACGTTCAACAAAAGGAGATGTCTTTGCGTCTTCTAACGATGAAGAACTTAAAAGTCATGTTCGAATTCCTAAGCTGGTGATTGAAATGGCCAAACGCAAAGTTGAATTTGGTAAAGATGTCGTCATTTTGATGGATTCTCTCACTCGAGTTGCTCGCGCTTTTAATAATTATATCAGCACCGGCGGGCGCACCATGTCGGGAGGTCTCGATTCGCGGGCGATGGAAATTCCACGTAAAATCTTTGCGGCAGCTCGTAATGCTGAAGAAGGAGGTAGTCTGACCATTCTAGCCACCATTCTTGTCGATACAGGTTCACGGATGGATGATCTGATCTTCCAAGAGTTTAAAGGGACTGGCAATATGGAGTTGGTACTGGATCGTGGCATGGCTGAGCGCCGTATTTTTCCTGCCATCGATCTTTACAAATCTGGCACACGCAAGGAAGAAAAACTTCTTCCAGCCGATGTGCTGAACAAAGTTCATATTCTCCGGCGTGAATTAGCTGGGCGCAACCCTACGGAAGCGACGGAAAGCATTGTGCGAGCGATGCAAAAAACAAAGTCAAATACGGAACTATTGAACATGCTGGCCAAAGCATAAATCTTTTTTCAAAACATCGCCTTTTTGTGAATCGCACTTTTCCACTGATTGCTTTGCTCTGTTGCGTTCTGGTTGGAGTTAGCTCTCTTTTCAACGCGTTCTTTGTCTTTCAACATCACATGATCTCCAAACAAGTGGAGAGTTTAAATGATGAAGTAAACTCCAAGGTTCCTCGAGGA
>CAYVFJ010000178.1:0-4520 GCA_964450905.1 uncultured Verrucomicrobiota bacterium | reverse complement strand
GACCATTATTGCGTAGAGTAAATTGAGCATCTACATGACGCACGGCATGAACAACCAAATTTGCAGGTTGGAGCGGATCGGTCACGCGTGTAAGCGCTGGGTCAAGTTTCTCGATAAAATCGAGATTCATGCGCTTTCCGGGACAATGCACTGAGAGATCTAGTCGCGGTGTTCCCACGAGATCGAGATCAGGATAATAATGTTTTGCACCAAGAACACCGCCAATGGCGATGTCGGGTAGATTGAGTTTTTCCAAGCGGCGAATATGAGATTCCGCAGAACGCGGTTGACCTGATTGATCCACAAAACGAGCAGTGGAACGCACGCGGTCAGCTACAGCAAGCAATCGAGCGAATTCTTCCCTGGGAAACCAACGCAGAACCACGCGTCTGTCGGAAGTTCGGTCCAATAGACTTCCCAGAAGACGCAAACCACGAGCCACGGCCGGGTAGGAGCAACCCGCAGTGCGTGTCAGCCATTCAGCCGTAACCGGTTCACCTGAAGTGAACCAGCGATGGAGGAGAAGTTTGAATATGACAAATGAATAGTCGGTGCGGACTGTGCTTGTTTTGTCCCGTTCGGTCTCGACTACTTCGGCTAGTATTTGCTGGGTTTTTGTATCCGGGTTGTGTGGAATACCGATCATGTGCCCTTCCTCTTGCAAAAGACAAATGGTGAGGCGATGAAGAACATTCTTGCGCAATACCATGGTGGCACGTTCCCATTCATCACGTAATCTTTCAATCGTGATAGGTGAATCCACTAGAACGACATAGCCGTGTAAAGACGAAGATTCGCCAAGATGATAGATCACCTGCATGAGACTTGTACGAACACTGCGAAGCGCATCTACACCAAACTTCACTTCGATCAGGGCGTTGCCGATATGCGCATCCACTTCATATTTATGTTGTGGGTACTTGATTGGGGAAGACTGGGTGCTCATCTCATCTATAATTTGCCTGATTTATATTAAACCTGCAAGTTAATATTTATACTGCAAGTTAATATTAAACCTGCGATTTAATATGAAACTCGCAAGTTAATTTGTATTCTTGGAAAAGAGGTTTTGGAGGCTACGTTTGACCGAAGCTGAGCTTTCCAACCATGCTGTAAGTGCTGTTTCGAGATCTGCCTTTTTGGACTCGGCTCCTAAGTTTGCGGAACCGGTGGGAGCTGAAACGTAAAGTGGAATACTAAGATTACCTTTCTTGGCGTGAATTTCTTCCAGTGTTGCGACGCGGGTAAATCCGGGTTCGTCTTTAAAGTTCTGATAAGCTTTGACGATGCGCTCGATATGGTCGTTTGTAAGAAAACTTTGGGCACGTTCGCATCACGGGTACGGCTTCATCGAGAAAGAGACGGCGAATGGGAAGCCAGGCGCCTACTCGAGGAGGATTTTAAGATTTAACTGAACCATAGCACAAGATTAATTTTTACAAAACCATCCAAGGGACATCCAAGCCTGGAACCATTCCCGAATTTTAGCAGGCCAATCTTGATTTTGATGAAGACTCGGAAGCAAAGCGCGCGCGCACGCTTCCGCAATCGGAAGATCATTCTTGAGCCCAACCAAAATTTGATACGCTTCAGGTTCTAATCGTTTGTAATATAAAACATCATTTTGCCGATGAATCGCAACATAGGTCTGTTGAGGTTTTGGCAAGGGCGCCTTTTTTTGTCGCGCCACTTTTTTATGTTCTTCCACAGCATTGCTCGCATCGGAACGCATTTCGTTGTGTTTCTTCAGGGAAACAAGAAAATCATCGATTGGATAATGGAGTTCCAGAAGATAAAGATAGGGTTGTAAAGAAAGCCGCATTTTCGATAGTTCTTTCCCGGAAAAATGGCCTGGAGATAGAACTGGCTTTTGTTCGCCATCAAAAGCATTGATCTGAGTCCATTCAAAACGCGCCATATCCAAAACTAACTTTTCATGAGGTAAAGTCCAGTGAGGTTCTTCACGTAAAAAAGTTTCTATTTGACTGCCTAAATTTCGCAACGTAAATGATCTTGACGGATGGTAGGTTAGGTAACGTTGAGCCATCGCTTCAAATTTTCGATCCCCCATCACCGCGCGTAAACCAGGAAAATCTTCGTAAAAACAACCGAGAATTCGGAACCAATACTGACGGTTATAAATTTCAAGCCGTTCAAAAGAAGTCAGCCGACTATTCGGCTTGATAAATTCAGCAACAACCGAGCTTGTCTTTTCTTTGCCAACCCATTTCGGTTGCATGTGATCGGAAGATGTCAAAGGCCGCATGATGGCCGTGGCCATGAGATGTTGTAAAAGATACAACTCTCTCATCGAATCCACTTTATGCAGCCGCAGCGGTGGCATTTTCTTGGAGGTGTTGACGGAATTGATTGGCTTTGAGCGCTTCATGATGAACTTGTTCGAACGAAGGGATTCGGTCGTCCCATTCGAGGAGAGTTGCAGTATCTCCTAATAAATGGATCGCATGAGCATAAAGTTTCCATACAGGACTTAAGACTGGATGATCATGAGTGTCGAGAAGGTATTTCTCGAATTTCGAATGACCGGCAATATGGATCTGAGCGACACGATGATGAGGAATATGATTCAGATAATCGTAAGGATTGAAGGAATGATTTTTTGATGAAACATAGATATTGTTTACATCAAGAAGAATTCCACAATCGGCCTTCTCCACGACTTCTGAGAGGAATTCCCATTCGGTCATTTCGGAAGCATGAAATTCAGCGTAACTACTGACATTTTCGACTGCAATCGGTATTTCTAGATAATCACTGATCTCTCGAATTCGCTGTGCGGTATGCTTTGCTGCCGCAAAAGTATAAGGCATAGGGAGAAGATCGTGGGTATAAGTGCCATCCACACTTCCCCAACAGAGATGATCCGAAAGCCATGGGGTTTTGGTTCGTTTGACAAGAATTTTTAGGCGTTTGAGTTGATCCCGATCGATGGGATCTGTGGAACCGAAATAAAGTGAGACTCCGTGTTGCACGACACGATATTGCTCCAAAATCTGATCGAGGATGCGTAAGGGCCGACCTCCGTCGACCATAAAGTTTTCGGAAATGATTTCGAACCAATCGACGACTGGCTTTTTGGCGAGAATATGATCGTAATGAGGGAGACGCAAACCAATGCCGACACCGAGACGAGTGAAAGCATTAAATCGATTGGCTGGCATGACTGATTTTTAAACAAACGAGGACCGGAGGATAACCTCCGATCCTCGAAGATTGAATCACTCACTTATTCTGCTTTCTTATCTGCGGTGCCTTCTTCAGTTTTCGTTTCATCTTCCTTTTGGGCGTCGCCATCTTTCTTTTCGTCTTTTTTCTCGCCTTTTTTCTTATGTTTCTTTCCTTCTTTCTTCTCTCCCTTACAACTATTTTTTCCACTGCAACTGCCATCCGCTTTGCAACTCATCTTTTCTAGCACAGGTGTTCCTGCAATATTTCCCGCGTCATTTGCCAGGACACGAACTGCGGAACCGGAAATTAATCCGGCAATAGCAGCGCTGGCGATTAGTGTTTTTGTTTTACTTGTCATGGTTTTCTTTCTTTCTTTTGTTTGTTTGTTTTTAAGGATCACCCCTTTTTACGGCACCTTACCGCAAAAGAAACGATCAAAAGGAAATGAATGACTCATTGGGAAATAGAGATGTATCAAAGCATATTTTTCTAATAAGACAAGAAGTTTTAGGAGGCTGCTTCTTGTTCTGGAGGTTCTTCAGATCGGAGAGCTTCGTATGCCTGACGAAGTTTATCCTGTTCCATCTGCATGATGCTGACAAAATCGGATGTCATGGTGAGAACCATATCTGCGCAAAAAAGTGCTGGCTCAATTTTCTGAACGGTTTCGGGTGTCAACAAATGTTGTTCAGCAGCCACCGACCTGAGACATTCGGCAACGACTTTGATAGGGGATTCGATGTCTTTAGTTGCGCGCGCCAACAATTCTTGTCGAACTCGTTGCATATCTTTAAGAGACGCCAGGCTGACCTCAAGACGATCATGAATTGCTTTGAGACGCAGGAGAGATTTCAAGCGGGCAGATAATTCCAATCGATCGAAGGGTTTAGAAATAAAATCGTCTGCCCCGGCTTTGATCGCTTTAATTTTATCGTCTGTGCTGTTTAACGCGGTGACGATAATCACAGGAATCGCATAAGTAAGGGGATTTGTTTTTATCTTCCGACAGGCTTCAATCCCGTTTACTTTGGGCATGACGATATCCATCATCACAATATCAGGACGAAATTCTTGGACTTTTTGTAAGGCGATTTCGCCATCAGATGCCAGAATGGGTTCATACCCTTCTTCTGCGATCAAAGCTTCGGCAAGCTCTAGATTCGCGGCTTCATCATCTACAATCAAAACTTTAGGCATATAAAATCTTTCAACGGTTCAAACAGTCATTCAATATGATTGCAAACGTATCGATTGAACGGTTAATTCGCAAGTATATCTGTATGTTTTATATATCATGACATCTTTACCTCCATCTTTTCTTTCAGCGCCTC
>CAYVFJ010000177.1:0-2591 GCA_964450905.1 uncultured Verrucomicrobiota bacterium | reverse complement strand
GATCTCATTCATTGCCATATGGGATGCCATTACATTCCTCTCAGCGTGCTCTCAAAAAGTCGAATGTTACATACAATCCATACTTCGATCACCGTGGATGATCAGTGGGTTTTCAAGCAATACCCCGACACCTCAATTTCTGCGATTAGTTATTTTCAACAGAATCGCATTTCCGTTGGGCGTCATGATCTCATTCCAGTCATTTATAACGGGATTGATTTTGATAGTTACGAATATTCGACAAAGCCTGGTCGTTATCTTGCCTTTCTAGGTCGAATGGGAGCAATAAAAAATCCATTGGATGCCATTCATATTGCAAAAAAGATTGGTTTACCAATTGTCTTGGCTGGTAAAGCTGAGAGCGCCACCGAAGAACTCTATTTTCTTGAGAAGATCAAACCGCTCGTTGACGGGAAAAATGTGATTTATATTGGAGCAGTTGATCATGCGCAAAAGAATGCCTTATTAAAAGATGCACATGCTCTTCTCTTTCCTATTCAATGGGATGAACCTTTCGGCAACGTGATGATTGAAGCGATGGCTTGTGGAACACCTGTCATCGCCACCCAACGAGGCTCGGTAAAAGAAGTCATTGATTGTGGCAAAACAGGTTTCTACGCTGAATCGATCGAGGAAATGACGTCACTCGTTCCACAAGCTCTTTCTCTCGATCGCGCCATGGTTCGTGAACACGCGATGCAACGTTTTAGTCATCAAATCATGGTTGATGGATACACGCGCCTCTACGAATCTATCTTACTTGAAAAATGATTTTTCATTCATAGCAGGGTGGCGAGAACCAAAAATAGAACCACGATACCTGAATAGCGACCTAAAAACTAACTCAAAACTTTTATGGCTCATCTCCATATTCAATCGATTCAATCTTTAAACCTTCCTGGGTTGGAACCTTATTTAACGATGAAACGACCGTTGGATCATCAGAAGCAAGGGATTTTTGTTGCAGAAGGAGAGAAGGTTGTGCGACGGCTTTTAGAAAGTCATTTGACAGTCGTCTCATTATTGCTTCCGGAAAAGTGGTTGCAGGAATATGAACCGCTGTTAAGAGATCGAACGGAAGAGATCCATGTCTATCTTGTTGACAAAAAACTTTTGGAAAATCTTACTGGTTTTCCGATGTACCAAGGGGTATTAGCCGTTGGAAAAATTCCGTCTCCCGTTTCATTAGAAACCACGTTGCAAACTTGTCGCAGGCCATTCCTTTTAGTCGCGGTGGAAGGGATTACCAACGCGACCAATCTTGGTGTGCTCGTGCGAAATGCGATGGCATTTGGAGTTCATGCCTTCATTGTTGGGGAGACATGTTGCAGTCCTTTTCTTCGTCGCGCGGTGCGTAATTCGATGGGAACAATTTTTCGGTTGCCCATGATTGAATTGGTCGAAACAGAAAATTTAATTCATACTCTAGAGAAATTAAAATCGCGAAACATGACTTGTATTGCCGCGCATCCTCGTGCCGACAGCAAAACTTTGTTTCAATGTGATTTTACAAAAGATGTTTGCATTGTTTTTGGGGGTGAAGGTTATGGGTTATCATCAAGGGCATTAGAAACTTGCGACGAAATCGTGGCGATTCCGATGGCTCATCAGGTTGATTCACTCAATGTAGCCAGCGCTGCAACCGCTTTTCTTTACGAAGCCAACCGTCAGCGTGGCAATATTACTTATCACCTATGACTGATCCTCATACAGCTTCAGACTCTCCACCTGAATCGGATCAGGAGCTTGTTCTTAGATCTCAATCTGGGGATTCTTCTGCTTTTGATATGTTGGTTGAAAAATATAAGGGACGACTTTACGGCATGATCTATCATATGTTGGGAAATCATGAAGACGCAGCCGACCTATCGCAAGAGACCTTTATCAAAGCTTTTAGGTCGATTAGCGGATTTCGTGGTAAATCCAATTTTTATACTTGGTTATATCGGATTGGAATGAATGCCACTCTTAACTTTATCAGGTTAAGAAAAGAAGCGAACTTTAGTTTAAACGAATTAGAACCTAGAGTGGAAGGGGAACCTACTTTTAAGGAATTGATGTCTAAAGACACTGTTTTACATTCTTTGAATAAAGAGGAATTTCAAGAAAAATTGAACGAAGCGCTCCAGAAGTTGTCAGAAGAACATAGAGCCATGGTTATTTTGCATGATATCGAAGAAATGCGGCATCAGGAAATAGCCAAGATTCTCGGTTGCTCGGAGGCAACGGCTCGTTCTCGATTGTTTTATGCTCATCAACAATTGCAAGCTTTACTTGCAAAGTACTTATAAATCCGTAAACTCAATCCAGTTATGAATTGTAAAAAACTTCGTCTCTATTTGCCAGATTTTGCGGCCGGCCATCTCCATACGCATGATCAAAATGAAGTAAGGAGTCATCTTGGGGAATGTTCTGAGTGCCAACGTTGTTTCGAGAAAACCCATAAACTTTCTGCTTTGTTGTCTCTTAAACGTTATGAGAAACCGGACGAATTCTTTTTCCGCAATTATCTTTCGGTGTTTCATCGAAAACTTCATTCAACCATGCTCCGAAAGGTTTCGATATGGAATCAGATTCGATTTTTCATTGAG
>CAYVFJ010000176.1:0-7432 GCA_964450905.1 uncultured Verrucomicrobiota bacterium | reverse complement strand
GTACTGGTGTCGAACTCCTATCTGGACTTGCGATGCCATCCGGTGCCATACCCAAAGCCATTGCTGATTCCATCTGGCAGGCGCTTAGTGTCGAAAAAGTTACCAAAGAATTTTATCAGTTTATTGAGAGACACCATGCTGCACTCAAAACTGAACTTGACCGGTTTAAGCGAATCAAAGGTTTCGAAGAGGAACGCGCCCGCGTTCAATTTGCCACACGTCTTTTGGGTCGAATGGTTTTTCTCCGATTTATCAGTAAAAAGAAGATTGTTCCAGATTCTGTGTTTTCTGTTCCGACAAATTCTAAAACCAATTACTACCGAGAGACTCTCGCACCACTATTTTTTGATGTTCTAAACACACCTACCGAAGAACGAAAAAAAGAGCTGCCATCTGGACTCACCTCCATTCCATTTCTAAACGGCGGCCTTTTCGAGCCGCACGATCAGGATGGTTGGCCTAACCCTCTCTACGTATTGCCGAACGACTGGTTTTTGGCTCTTGCCGAAACTTTTAGCCGCTTCAATTTCACGGTGGCTGAAAATACACCCTTTGATCAGGAAGTGGCTGTTGATCCAGAAATGCTCGGTAAAATCTTTGAGAATCTACTTGCTGCCGAAAATGCTGAAACAGGAACCACGGCGCGCAAAGAAAAAGGTGCATTCTATACTCCACGCGAAATCGTGGATTACCTTTGTCGAGAATCTCTCCGTGCGCGACTCGGCACGCTTCACCCAGAACTTCAGCCGCCGCATTTAGCTTGGCTTTTGGATGATGGAGAAAAACCTACGTCATTACCTGTCACCCCCGCTGCATTGATTGCATCGCTTGATGGCTTAAAAATTATTGATCCTGCGGTTGGTTCCGGAGCGTTTCCCATCGGCATGATGCATGTCCTTACTCAAGCATATCAAAAACTTGATGATCGTTTTGATGCTTACAAAATCAAGGAACGCATCATCGAAAATAACCTGTACGGAGCCGACATCGAGCCTATCGCCATTGAGTTAGCTAAATTACGATGCTGGCTTTCATTGATTGTAGAGAGTGATTCGAAAAGAGTGCAACCGCTCCCTAATTTGGATCTCAAGTTTTTCTGTCTCAATACACTTCTTGATCCGCCGCCTTTGACTAAAGACGACTTGTTTTTGAACGATAAAATTAAAGCGCTTGAAAAATTAGAAAAAGAATTCTTTAAGCCGCATCGATCAACAAAAAAATCGCGCTTCGTAAGCAAATTGGCCAAGCCTTGGATGAGATCTACGCATCGACCCGTTTCCAATATGTTGGCAATGCACTCAAAACAAAACGGGATGACAAAACAGCGTCCAAGAAAATCAAAGCGGCCATTAATAAAGCGAGGCAATATCCTGATGATCCCACGCTCTTTGCAAAGTGGCTTGAATCAGGAAGTTTTCCTCTGCCATTTTTTCCAAAAGAGCTCCTTTGCCCGGATGTGTTTGGGAAAAAAGAAAATATAGGATCAGCAATCGTTTCCGAATCAGGTTTCGATATTGTCGTAGCCAATCCGCCTTATGTCAGACAGGAACAAATCAAGGAACTCAAACCTCAACTTGAAGCGCAGTATTCCTGCTATACAGGAGTGGCAGATCTTTACGTCTATTTTTATGAGCGTGGCCTACAATTGCTTAAAACAGGTGGGGCACTGGCATTCATTTCCTCGAACAAATATTTCCGATCTGGATATGGAGAAAAACTTCGTGGTTTTCTCACCGATAGAGCCACGTTGCATCAAGTCATCGATTTCGGTGATGCGCCCGTTTTTAAGGCTATCGCATATCCATGCATTCTCATCCTCTCAAAACAACCATCTGATAATGCCAAGTCTCGCGTAATGACGTGGGAGCCCGGTCCACCAATCGAAGAGTTTTCTTCTATCTTTACTTCCAAAAGTTTCCATATTGCACAAAAAGAACTTACATCTGATGGATGGAGACTCGAATCGCCTACTATTTTGCGCCTCCTTGAAAAACTACGTAAAGCCGGAAAACCGTTAGGAGAGTATGTAAATGGACGCTTTTACCGAGGTGTCACCACTGGTTTGAATGAAGTGTTTGTAATCAATCGAGCAACTCGTGATAGTTTGATCAAAGAGGATAAATCTTCCGATGAGATTATAAAACCATTTTTACGAGGACGGGATGTAAAACGGTGGGTAGTTGAGTCACAAGATTTGTGGCTAATTTTTACACGACGTGGAATCGACATCAAAAAGCATCCTGCTATTTACAAATATCTAAAACAATCCAAATCCAAGCTAATGCCCGGAATTGAAGGAGGGCGTAAGGCTGGACCTTATGAGTGGTATGAAATTCAAGACCCAATTGCATATTGGCAGGAATTTAGTCAAACGAAAATTATTCTTGGTCGCTTTATGAACAAGGCAACTTTTGCTTTCGATAGGGATGCTTTTTTTCATAATGATGCACTCTACATGATTGCTGGAACAAATGAATACGTAGTTGCAATTCTAAATTCATCAACTTCTTGGTGGTTCCTATCGCAAATCTGCACAGACTTACAAAATGGCTATTTACAGGCCTTTAGTGAAAATCTTTTTCAGATCCCGATGGCCGTTACAACTTTGGATAAACAATTGCCAATTATAAAGCTTGCAAACAGAATCCTTACGGCCAAACACGCCGATCCTTCCGCCAACGTTTCTGCCATCGAAGCTGAAATTAACGAGCACGTTTACCGTTTATATGGATTGACCAAGGACGAAATCAAAATCATTGAGGAGGTCACAAATGAGTGAAAACCTTCTGGAACGATCAATTGCTCAGAAATCGGCAACTAATGAATCACGAGTCAAGTCTCTCTTGGAGCAAATTGGCCAACATCATGTTCTTCGATTGGACAATAAAGCCGAAGTGGGACACTCCAGCCGCAAAAAGCGGCCGGATTTCTTTGTTTATGATGGGATGCATAAATATGCGAGAATATAGAAAAAATACATCCGTCGCTGTCTCAGCTCAAAGGGTTCATCTGCGAAGTAAAATCCATGTTTAGTGGTGGCAGGAAAGGTGGCAAGATGATCTCCACCTTGGACAATTATGCTTATTTCCCGAAAAAGGGCGATGGACGAATGGTGGAAATCGACCGGCAAACGCAAATCCAAACGATGGATAGAAATTTGGGAAAAGCGGCACGACAGTATCGACAATTGGTTGAGGACTGGCCTTCTTTTAAGCAAAAAGCTTTTTTGGTGGTCGCCTTTGTTGATTTTTTTGTTGGGGAAGAAAACTCGCCTGAAGTATTGAATAAATATCCAGAAATAAGTGCGCTTTTGATGGTCGAAAATGACCGTGACCATCGCAAATTCATCAAAGGTATTTTTGCTGAAACAGGATTCAACCTGCTAAAAACCCTCCAGCGGCTTCGACAGTGTCCTCCGAAGCGACCACCGCTTCAAAACACATGGATAATATTACGAAATCCCTCGGCAGCAAATCCCATCAATGCGCGATTCTGCACTCAGTTCTTTGGAGATTTTGCTTGGTGGAAAGCATAGGAGAGTGGACTTGGTGCGATTTGAAGAACACGCCAACATTTTTACCCACGAATCCAAAATCAACGAGCACGTTTACCGTCTATACGAAATAACGAAGGACGAAATCAAAATTATTGAGGAAGTAGTATGATAGAAGATAAATTGAACGAGCCTTGGGAATGGAAGACCCCATCTCAATGGGAACAAAAAGAAGGAATGATTCTCTTGCGTCTTGCGGCAGCACATAATGCGCTGGTCGCAATGTCTAAAGTTGCAGATAGTGTGAAACCCATTCAAGATAATCCGTCAATAGACCAGACTCTTCTTGCGAACGTTTTTCTTTGGCACATGGCTCTTGTCAAAGAAACTTGTAAGACAGTTGATCAACACCGCGTGCACTTCAAAATTTTGCTTGGCCAGGATTCAGAAATACAAGCCTTATGGAATAATGTTTTCACAAAATATGCTTCAAATGAACCCAGATCGATTGGTTGGCTATTGGGGAGAATTCGTGATCAAACTACTTTCCATTGGGATTGTCATGTTTTTAAAGAAGCAGCAATGAATCCCAAGCAATTCGATATTCCTTTTGCAAAAGGACGCAGTCATAAGTGGAGAGATAATGATTTTCCACTTGCTATGGAATGTGTTTGGAAATGGATATTTTCTAGCATTGATCTAAATCCAGATGTCCGACAACAAATCAGGGCATTGACAGATTTTTCTGGAGAAGTTTGTCAGCTTTTAGAGAATCTTATCGGTGCTCGGCTGCTTGCATTGAGAGCGGAATTTCAGCTCATAAAAACAAATCAGGAGGAAAGGAATGAAAATTGAATAAGAAAGGCAATCGAGACGCTGACATTTTCTCCCTCAAAACTGAAATCAACGAGTATGTCTAAAGTGGGGTCAAACCAATTTTTATCATCTTGTGTAGACAAGTAATTGTGCCTTAACTTGCGGCACAAATGATCAGAACTCTGGCATGCGCTACGCATGTTCATAGCTTACGCCGAAAGGAACACGAGGTGGCTCGTGACCTTTTACTTCCCAACAACGGTGCGAAGGAACGGCTTTACCGGGATTGCATAAATGGTTCGGATCGAATACATCGCGAATTTTGCGCATGGCATCCATATCGTCTTCTGTAAAAACATGCGGCATAAATTCTAATTTTTCCAAACCAATCCCATGTTCGCCAGATAACGTGCCGCCAGCCTCGACAATCGCAAGAATAATTTCCGAATTACATTTTAAAGCATCCTCAATCTGTTTTGGATCACGGCCATCAAATAGAATAAGCGGATGCACATTGCCATCGCCTGCATGGAAAACATTAGCGACTTTTAAGCCATATTTTTTAGAACTAGCTTCTGCTTTTGCAAGAATCTCCGGTAATTTCGTGCGCGGGATAACCCCATCTTGGGTGTAGAAAGTTGGGCTGACCCTTCCAAGGGCGCCGAAAGCTTGTTTACGCGCTTTCCATAAGAGTAAACGTTCGGCGTTATCGCGCGCCACACGCACACTGATACATTGATTTTGTTTGCATGCAGCTTGCACGCGTTCAGCTTGGAGTTCTAAGCCATCACGTAAACCATCTAGTTCGATGAGGAGTACAGCGCCAGCATCTAAAGGAAATCCTAAGTGAAGCCATTCTTCAACTGCGCGAATAATCGTTTGATCAATCAGTTCCATGGCTGCGGGAATAATTCCAGCCGCGATAATGCCGCTTACCGCGCGGCTGGCAGCATCTACGGTTGGGAAAATAGCTAATAACGTTTTGATTGCTTCCGGATTTGGAGTAAGCCTGCACCAGATTTTAGTGACAATACCAAAAGTGCCTTCGCTCCCTGTAAATAGACCCACAAGATCATAGCCAGTGGAGCCAGATGCGGTCCCTCCAAAGGTATAGATTTCGCCATCCGGCATAATTACTTCCACTCCGAGGATATGATTAGTAGCAACACCATATTTTAAGGTATGCGGTCCTCCGCAGTTTTCAGCCACATTTCCGCCAATTGTGCATGCGCCTTGGCTTGAGGGATCAGGCGCAAAGTGGAAACCATCTTTAGTACAAGCCTTCGTAAGATTCAGATTAATTACACCGGGCTCAACTACCGCATAGTGATCAGCAATATTGATTTCCAAGATGCGATTCATTCGCGCTAGTTCAATAATCACGGCGTGATTGAGCGCGATCGCGCCTCCGCTAAGACCGGTGCCAGCGCCGCGCGCTACATAAGGATATTTGAATTTCACACAAGCTTTAACAACCGCCGAAACTTGGCTTGCTGAATGTACAAAAACAACTGCACTTGGGAGTGTTTTGTGGATGGTTAACCCATCGCATTCGTACACAAGAGTTTCATCACGGCTTGAAAGAACATTTTCTTTCCCCACAATAGTTTGTAAGGTTTCGATTAAACCCAGTGGCACTCGGAGGGTAGGTGGAGGAGAGTTCACAGGCTAGTTTTGGGTTATCAGAACCCTCGCTTTTAGGCCTAATCGCGTTATACACAAGTCGACCTTTGCTTTACCAAAGAGCTTTCTCCTCCTTAACAAGGAGGAGTTGCCTCCTTCGCCAAAGTAGCTTTGGCTACGGCAGCCGAGAGAGGAGGTTTTCTGTTCGGAATAGTTTACCTCCCCCAACCCCTCCTTGGAAAGGAGGGGAGTATAAAAGATGCGCGTAATGATTAGGCCTTTAGACGAAGACTTCAGTATTCCGTCTTTTTGCACAGAGGCAGAGAGGAGGATTTTTCTCTGAAACTCTGTGTGCTCTGTGAGAGATTCTTTCATCTTAGATTAAAAATCCAATAACAAAACAAAAAGTTTTTTAGGTCCATGTGCTCCTAACACCAGAGCTTTTTCGATATCCGCAGTGCGACTTGGACCTGTGATAATAGTCATCATGCTTGGCCATGAACGGTTGTAGCGGGTTCGGAGTATGTGATAAGCATCATCCAAATCAGCGACAAGCTGTGATCGTCTTGCCACTACCAGATGTGCAGGAGGTAATACAGAGAGAACGCGTCCGAACCCAGTATGAGTAGTTAAAATAATGGATCCTGTTCGTGCAACCAAACACTCACAACCAGTAACTCCCAAATCCACATCGGCAAGGGCTTTTCCACAATCTCCAGTTCCAGAGAGAAGATAAGGGTTTACGGCTTGAGTTGCTTCGATCGCATCCGCATCGGGTGCTATGGCAATACGTTGAAACTCGTTTTTATCAGTAATGGATTTGATCCAACCTTGGGCCTCTTGCCAATTGTGGGTACAGTGAAATTCACCTTTTAAAGCAGTAAGCTCTCGTTCAAAACGCGGAACTAAATCCGATGCGGAAATAGGCTGAAATAACACACCTTCACCAGGGGCATCTGGGTATTGTGCAGGATTATCGAGAGCTGTACGAATGCGATCAAGAATATGAGAACGAGAAGACACGGGATGAGAATTAAAAATTAAAAATTATAAACGAAAAGTTCAAAGCTGCTAGACCTCGATTAGAAATTGCTATTTTCAATCTTCTATCCTTCATTTCTCCTGTCTTTCCCGCCACCAATCACGAAATGTTTGAGGTGGAATTTCTGGTAGCGTACGAGTTTTTGACCAACGCCCAAGTGGATCAAGAGGAGACCCTTCGATTCCAATTTTCCTAGAAAGCTTTTGTCCGATACGTGAAAGGAAAGCGGCCATTTGATAAGTTTTTTCGTTTTGCATAGCCATACTCCATAAGTGAAAACTAAAACGTTCGAGCCAACCAGAATAACCAGCATTTACGGCATTACGGCGGTTATGGAGTAGATGATGGTGTAAATCGATATGGACTG
The DNA here is from genome assembly GCA_964450905.1 of uncultured Verrucomicrobiota bacterium. Taxonomy (GTDB): domain Bacteria; phylum Verrucomicrobiota; class Verrucomicrobiia; order JABWAM01; family JABWAM01; genus CAYVFJ01. The sequence continues at coordinate 91 of CAYVFJ010000176.1, read as the reverse complement.
GACAGACATCGGAACAATTGCCGCAAAGCGAAGAGGCGTAAGAAAGATGTTTCCAATCTTCTAAACCGCGCAAATGAGGAGTAATCACAGC
>CAYVFJ010000175.1:0-5182 GCA_964450905.1 uncultured Verrucomicrobiota bacterium | reverse complement strand
TCGAGCCTCTATGGAGGAACAATTATATTGATCATGTTCAGATTACTGTCGCCGAAACTTTAGGAATAGGAACACGTGGCGCTTATTATGAGGAAGCGGGCGCCACACGCGATATGATGCAAAATCATATGATGCAAATCCTGGCGCTTGTTGGCATGGAACCCCCCGTTAATTTACATGCGGAAGCGATTCGTGATGAAAAAGTAAAAGTCTTGAGAGCGCTACGTCCTATTTCTGAAAAAGAAGTGTCGACCTCCACCGTTCGAGCTCAGTACGCGCGTGGTTACCTGAACGGCGAGCTTGTCAAAGGATACCGAGAAGAAGATCGGGTTTCGCCTCAATCCTTAACGGAAACTTATGCCGTCGTAAAACTGATGATCGATAACTGGCGTTGGTCAGGGGTTCCTTTTTATCTGAGACACGGAAAACGGCTTGCCAAATCGGGGACAGAAGTTTCCATTTTTTTTAAGAAATCGCCCAGCATTCTTTTTAATGCTGCCAATAGCGAAATCCCCATTGAAAACAACGCCCTGATTCTACGGATTCAGCCAGATGAAGGAATTTCTCTTCGGGTCGAAGCAAAAGTTCCAGGACAATCCATGCAAATTCAGTCCGTAAAAATGGACGTCCATTTTGGTTCCGAATTTGTCGGTGATTCTCCGGAAGCTTACGAACGGCTTCTCTTGGACGCTATGGTTGGAGATGCCACCTTGTTCATTCGTCATGATGAAGCGGAAGAATCCTGGATTTTCTTTGATCCTATTCTTAATGCCTGGAATCACGCTGATATCCGGGATATGCCTACCTATACGGCTGGCACATGGGGACCCAAGGAAGCAGACCAGTTGTTAATTGAGGATGGTCGTCATTGGAGGAGATTATAAGATGAACGTCCCAATCAATGTCAGCCAGATTGAGCACGATATTAAAGCCTTATGGACCAAAGCGAGCAGTAACTTGGCAACCGATGGAGCTGTCTCGCGTGCTTGTCTTTCCAATCTCATCATTTATACGGAAGATTTGAATGATGAAGAGGAAATTACCCACACGATCGCTGAGTTTGTCCCCAAACATCCCTGCCGAGCAATCATGATTCTTGCTCAACCCAAAAGTCATGAATCCAAAATAGATGTCGCTGTTTCAACCCACACCATGAGCGTCAGCGGCAGCCGTAAAAGTGTTTCCTGTGAACAGATTACCCTTCGCGCCAGCGGCTCCAGTGTCAAAGAAATTGCCAGCGCAGTGCAACCTCTTCTTGTTACAGATCTTCCCATCTACTTATGGTGGCGCGGTGTTTTCCTAACTCAACGAGTTCTTCTGGAGCAAATGTTGGGGTTTGTCGATCGTTTCATGTACGATGGTGTGGCATGGATCGACCTCCATGATACGGTTCCTCTTGTCGCAGATTATATTGAAAAATATAAGGGGCATGGAGTTGGATTCACCAACTTCAACTGGTCACGCCTAAGGCCATGGCGCGAATATGCAGCGGATTTCTTTGACTCCGGAATGTATGAAAAAGAGATCTGGGATCTCAATCAGATACGAGTTGAGTTTATGTCTTTACCAGACCGTGAAGAAGGTTACCAATTTCGTGCTCTCTTGTTCATTGCCTGGTTAGCGGTGCAGTTGGAATGGCAACCGATCCAGGGCATCCCCGGGACAAAATTGGCAAAAATCCAATTTTTGGATAAAAAGAAAAAACCCGTAGAAACAGAATTAGTGTTGCTTCCTCAAACAAGCGGAATGAGCCAGGGAATTCAAAGGGTCGTGATGGGAATTCAGAAAGAAAATCGTTTTCAAGATTTTGTGGTTCAACGGGATCACGCAGACCATGTCATGATCTTAACCTGTCAGAAAGAAAATCAATGTTGCATTCTAAGAAAAGTTCCCCATATCGACTCAGGGAATGCGGAACTTTTATTTCGAGAATTAGGTCGTCGCACACGAAATCGCGTCTTCGAAAAATCTTTCAAAATGGCAGCCCATTTGATTCAAATGATTTAAAAAATGATGATCTCCTACGTATTTCCTGGTCAAGGTTCCCAAAAGGTCGGTATGGGAAAAGATCTCTTTGATCTCTATCCAGATTTGAGCCAAAAAACTGATCAAATCTTGGGTTATTCCATTCAAGATTTGTGTTTAAATGATCCTGATCAAAAAATAAATCAAACTCAATACACCCAACCAGCTCTCTACGTGGTGAACGCTTTATCCTATCTTAAAAAGATTCAGGAGACAAACCAACGCCCCAGTTATCTCGCAGGACATAGTCTCGGTGAATATAACGCTCTCTTGGCTGCCGAAGTGTTTGATTTCGAAACAGGCCTTCGTCTGGTCCAAAAAAGAGGAGAACTGATGGGACAAATCAAAAGCGGGAGTATGGCGGCTGTGATTGGTTTAAATGAAGAGAAAATAAAAGTGATCCTTTCCGAAAACAGTTTGAGTTCCGTGGATATTGCCAACGATAATTCGCCTTCTCAAATAGTTCTCTCCGGACCCACCGAAGAGATTCAGCGCGCAAAACCCATTTTTGAATCCGCAGGCGCTCGCATGTATATCCCCTTAAAGGTCAGCGGCGCTTTTCACTCAAGATATATGACATCCGTCCAGGAAGAATTTCAAAAGACTCTTTCTCAACTTAAGTTTTCAGATCCAAAAATTCCGGTCATTTCGAACCTTGAAGCAAGACCCTATACCCTTGAAAAAATAAGAGACCTTCTTGCGTGTCAAATCACCCATTCAGTAAGATGGACAGAAACCATTCAATGGCTGATTGAAAATGGAACCAAAGAATTTTGTGAAATTGGTCCAGGTAATGTCCTGACAGGATTGATTAAAAATATTCAGAAAGAAATGAAGACGGTCACTGTTTAGAAAGCTGGCTCCACGGGTAGGATTCGAACCTACGACCAATCGGTTAACAGCCGATCGCTCTACCACTGAGCTACCGTGGAGTTTTCACCAACAACTTTCATTCAAGCATGACGTTTGAATCTTTTCAAAGTTTTTATGATTCGTCTTTTCTCCTATTTTCCTGCCTGTTTTTCTTGTCCCAGAGGTTCCATTTTTAAAGAAGGGCTATCTTTTTCATCTTTGGAAAGAGACTCCTCGGGCATGACAAGATTAGGATCTGAAGCAAGTGCTTGTTGGCGAGCTGCTTCGGATTTTTCGAGTTTACCAATATCATAGTAAGCCCACGACAAATTATGCCACGCTTTAGCATAAGTCGGTCTTAACTTGACAGCTCGTTTGTAACAATCAATTCCATCGGCATAACGTCCCAAATTCTCATAAGATACTCCGAGATTAAACCATGCTCTTGCGTGATGAGGACTGATCTTTGTGGCGTGTTCGTAAGCTTCCATGGACTCATTCTTTTTCTCCAGTTGTTCTGCGGAATATCCTAAACAATTCCATGCTCCGCCATTCTCAGGATATCGTTCCACCAACTTTTTTGCGGCTTGATAAGCCTCTTCATATTTCTTCTGATCACAGGAGTTGTTGTAATCGTTAAAATGAGAATCTTGCTGAAGAATCGCTTGGTCCTTAAATGTTGTGTCCGCAGGTTTAAGAATATAAAAGAACATCCAACCAGCTCCCAAGATCGTAAGCGCGATCAGCCAACCTCCTAATCTCTTTCCCCCTTTTTTTATTTGACTCTCTGCCATTTTATTTCGTTTCTATAAAATCATGAATCATTCAGAAGTAATCGGAGTGATAGACTGAATGTCTGTGGCTGGATATTTTTCAAAAATGCTCGGCGCAACTTCGATCGTGATACTGTCATCCTGCTTTTTTATGATCATTCCTTCAATCGCAGTTCCATTCTTTAAAAGAATTCTGGCGTCCCTCGTCCACAACCGTTTTAGAACCACATCTTGTTTAGATGTCTTACCGAGTTTAATCTCTGTCTTCAAAGATTGAGAGCGATATCCGACCTTAGATATTTCAATATCATAAGTCCCGGGCAACAAATCAATGGTAAAAGGCGTATCATCCGAAACCCCTTTCTTTTCAGAATCCACCGTAATGATGGCCTCCCCTGGCACAATGCTCAACTGAAGCGCTCCCGTATTTTTTTGGAGAACAAAATCCAGCTTATTCTCCTTCAATCTCTTGATTTCAACGGTCTGCGCCATTTTTTCGTAAGATGGCTTTTCTATGGTCACGATATATTTTCCGTCTTTCAATCCTTTGATTTGCAGGGGAGTGCGTCCTTTAAACTCTTCGCCGATCATCACACGAGCGTCCGCGGGCATGGAAGTGACCTCTAAAATTCCCAACCATTCTTCTAGCTCCACAATCACAGGAAAAACACCGGTTTGTTCCACTTTGATTTGATCTTGATAATCTCGATATCCATCTTTGATCAGTTTCAATGTATGATCGCCCATCACCAAATCCTCTATCGACCAAGGTGTTTGCCCTTTATAAATTCCATCCAACATGACGGCCGCACCTGACGGTTTGGATTGAACATGGAGAACTGCCAAATTGGATCGCATATTCATTTTACATAACTGAGGGGTGCGTCCCGCGACCACGAGTTCCATTTCGCGAGTATCATATCCTTCCATTGAAAAAATTACTTTATACTTTCCAACAGGAATATCGGCAGCCAATAGAGGGGTTTTTCCTTTATAAATTCCGTCCAACTTCAGATCTGCGCCCACCGGGATGGATTCAAAAAGAATGAGACCACACATTCGCTGGAGTGAAATCACCATTTCGGATGGTGATTGCGCCGTAATATCCACGATGCGTTCTTCCGTCAAATATCCTTCTTTTTTCAATTGAAAAAAATACTTGCCGTAGCTCGGTTTATGAATGGTAAACGGGGTTCGGCCCATTTCCTTTCCGTTCATGAAAAGCGCCGCCTCCGATGGTTCGGTTACGAACCGGATTTCGGACGGCCCCTGGTAACAACCGGATAAAAAAATCAGTCCCAACGCGAAGGCAACAGGTTGAATCCATTTGAAAAACATAGAAAAAAATTGATTCATTAGGGGTGAAGCCGGCTTTCAACGTCGAGCAAACGTGCCCGCGCTTCCTGATGGCGTTGATCGTTTTCGTCCGGTATTTTCTCTAAAATGAAGGAAAGTTCGTCTCGCGCTTTCTTCCATTCTTTGAGTTGAATCGATCGGGTTGCATGAAACTGATGAGATTCAAGCTGTTGATC
>CAYVFJ010000174.1:0-2745 GCA_964450905.1 uncultured Verrucomicrobiota bacterium | reverse complement strand
AGATTCCCGTTCGATTTGATGTGGTCGAGGTTTTTTCGAAGGGCACCTCGACTCAATGCAATCATATTCGCGATGCTTTTGGCCTTTCGGAACCCTATATTTATTAAACCCGCTGTTTATTCTCGTCCGAGGGAGTAGTGTTTTTCTATTTTTGAACAAGATGCACTTGTGATTAAATCCAAAAAATCTCCTGAATATTTTGCCATTGAAAGCATATACGATATCTTATGGCTCATGAAAACACTCGCTTCAGAAAAAATATTCTGTGAAGTGACAATCTGTCCGTACTTAATGATCAGATTTTCCAATAATTCAGTCTTCCGTCCCCTTTCTACGGATCGCTTTATGTGAGTGGGGTGAACGGTTACGATAAATGATCATGAATGACCATCGGCATTTTCATACAGATATGCTTCAGATTTATCATGGAGATATTTTGACGATCAAAGAAATCGCGGATGGCTCGATCGATCTGATCGTCACTTCCCCTCCCTACAACGTGGATATTGCTTACGGAATTCATCATGATCAGATGAATGATGATGATTATTTGTTGTTTACAAAAAAGTGGCTTAAGAAATGTTATGCCTTAGCCAAGGACGATGGAAGGTTCTGTTTGAATGTTCCACTCGATAAAAACAAGGGAGGACAGCAAAGTGTATGCGCGGATATCACGGTTCTCGCAAAACAAGTTGGCTGGAACTATCATTCGACAGTCATCTGGAATGAACAAAACATTTCAAGACGGACGGCCTGGGGATCCTGGCTTTCAGCTTCAGCGCCTTATGTGATTGCTCCCGTGGAAGTGATCCTAATTCTTTATAAGAAACAATGGAAAAAAATGGTTAAGGAAGGACGAAAATCGGATATAACCAAAGAAGAATTTATGGATTGGACCAATGGCCTATGGAGATTTAACGGCGAAAGCAAAAAACGAATAGGTCATCCCGCGCCTTTTCCAATCGAATTGCCACGAAGATGTATCAAGTTATTTAGTTTTGTCGGAGATACAGTTCTCGATCCTTTTATGGGCAGCGGGAGTACTCTTTTGGCGTGCGTAAAAAATAATCGCAAAGGGATTGGGATAGAAATCGATCAGAAATATTGTGAGTTAGCCAAACAGAGATTGATCCGCGAATGCGAAACCTATCCACTTTAACTAGCTACAACGAGCTAAAATTTCATCCGCTTTTTGTGAGGTAACCCCTTCGTATAAATCGTCGTTGATTTGAATCACGGGAGCTGTTCCGCAGGAAGCAATACATTCCACGTGGGATACTGTAAATTTGCCGTCGGAAGTATTTTCATCCAGTTTGACATTCAACTTTTTCAGTAGATGTTCGCAGAGAGTTTCTCCCCCGCGGAGAGCGCAAGGCAATGTGCGACAGACTTTGATATGATATTGACCGACTGGTTTCTGTCGAAACATGGGATAGAAAGTGACTAATTCAAGGAGATGAACGGGTTGAAGGTCTAGTTTTAAGGCGGCCCATTCCATGGCTTCATGTGAGATCAAGCCGTAAGTTTCTTGAATCAGATAAAGCACAGGCATGGATGCCGATCGTTTGCTTGCTGGATAACGGCTCACAATTTCTGCGACTTGAGAATCTAAAGAAGAAAAGGGAATAGCGTTCATTTGTAATGCTGTTTTTATGGCAATTGCCTTGGATAGTTGCAAGCGAATGTTTAATGACCGCGATCTCTTTCAGTGATCACTTTTTTAAATTGACACGATCCATGTATGTTTTCGTGTGTACAAACGTGCAACTACCCAAAAAAAGGTGGGGATGAACTGTTACATCATTTGACAATCTTTGTGTATATGGTAGCATAATACCATGAATCTTATAACAGACGCGTTATATGGTAATAATAACCCAGTTAATTCAAAAGAGGCGAGGCTTCTTGTGGCCAATCGAGTTCGGCAATTGCGGTTGCAGGCTGGATGGAGTCAGGTTGAATTAGCGAAAAGAGCAGGTTTTCCGTGGGAAACTTATCGTCGTTTTGAATCCGATGGACATATCCAGCTCGATCGTCTTTGTCGAATTGTTGTAGCCTTGGGACGGCTCAAAGATTTTTCAAAATTTCTTGAGCCACTTCCCATTGAATCCATGGAGGCTCTTGAAAAGCTCCTCAAAAAAAATCGCAAACGCGGTCACACACTTTAAAGATGCACCTTACCGTTAAGTTCCAGAATCGGAATGTCGGAACCCTTTCGGATGAAACGGGTCGAATCTTTTTTGAATACTCTCAAGAATGGGTGGATCATGGTTTGGAACTATCGCCCAAGAATTTGCCTCGACGGCGTGGGATCCAAGAGAATCCAGATAAAGATTTTTTTCATCTTCCAGGATTAATATGGGATAGTCTGCCTGATGCGTGGGGGATTTACGTGATGAAAAAGTATTTTGCAGGACTTGGATATAAGGAGGATCTTTCTCCTCTCCATTTACTGGCCTACCTTCATGACCGTGGAATGGGGGCATTGACCTATCATACCATCGAGGAGAAATCCTCATCAGAATCTCCGGATCCCATTAGCCTGAGCGCTCTCGCTCATGAAACTCAAAAGCTTCTGGATGGCAAGAAGGCGATCTTAAGTCCTATCCTTGGAAAAATTTCAAGCTCTGCTGGAGGCGCCAGACCCAAAGTGTTGGCGGCTGTTCATGAAGATACTTTACTCACTGGGGATGGAGAGATTCCCAATGGGTTTGAGGCATGGATCATTAAACTTTCTGTAAAAAC
>CAYVFJ010000173.1:0-3148 GCA_964450905.1 uncultured Verrucomicrobiota bacterium | reverse complement strand
ATGAAATTGCAGCCGCATCCATGGGTGTGCCGGTGGTAAAGATGAAATTGTTAGCTTTTATGCTGAGCGCATCTTTTGCAGCTCTCAGCGGTGTTTTATATACCGCTTATATTGGATTTATTGATCCAACTTCTTGCGCTTTTGATCAGTCCGTGTTGGTCTTGGCCATGGTGATTCTGGGCGGCTTGGGAAGTATCCCAGGAGTCATTCTGGGGAGCGCTTTACTTTACTTGGTTCCGGAACTCATGCGAAATAATCTTCCATCACTTTCAGATTATCGTTTGCTTCTTTTCGGCGCCGTAATGATTGTGATGATGCTTTATCGTCCTCAAGGATTGATTGGAAGCAAAAGACATCGCCTTGAATTGGAGCCTGAAACATGAAACCACTTTTAAGCGCGATGAATGTCAGTAAAACCTTTGGAGGTCTCAAGGCAGTCCAAGGAGTTCATTTCGAAACTTATCCAGGAAAAATCTTGAGTGTGATTGGTCCTAACGGCGCTGGGAAAACCACGCTTTTTAATTGTTTGAGCGGAATCTATACTCCAGATCAAGGAGAGATCATGATGGAAGGTAAAAATTTAGTAGGACTACAGCCTCATCAAATATGTCGACGTGGAATCGCTCGGACTTTTCAAAATATCCGGCTTTTTGCGGAGATGTCTGCCCTTGAAAATGTGATGGTAGGAAGATTTCCGCACGATCACTTTTCGCCATGGGCTTTGCTGAGTCATTCATCGCGTTATCGAAAAATGGATTCTTTATCCCAGAGAGAAGCGATGGAATGTCTGAAGTTTGTGGGGTTAAGTTCGTATGCCAACGAGTGGGCGCGTAATTTAGCTTATGGATTGCAACGACGATTAGAAATTGCTCGAGCGCTGGCAACGAAGCCGCGTGTTTTGTTATTGGACGAACCGGGCGCTGGAATGAATCCGAATGAGATTGGTGGAATGATTTCATTGGTCGATCAAATTAAAAAACAAGGATTAGCGATCATTTTGATTGAACATCACATGAAGGTAGTGATGGATATCTCCGATCAAATCATCGTGTTAGATCATGGCGAAAAAATTGCAAGCGGCACGCCTTCAGAGATCAAAATGAATCCACAAGTGATCGAAGCTTACCTTGGGAAAGCACATTGATGAAGAAATTTAAGAATGAAGAATTAGGAATGAAGAATTGAAGCAATATGGCTCTACAACTCATAAATGTTCATGCAGGATATGGACCTATTGAGGTCTTGAAGGGGATTAATATCGAGATAAAATCTCATGAAATTGTGGCGTTATTAGGCGCCAATGGAGCTGGCAAATCGACTACTTTACTGACGATCGCTGGTGTTGTCCAACGGAGAGCGGGACAAGTTTTTTGGCAGCAGAAACCATTAGATGCTTCAAGTCCAGATGAAGTATTACAACAAGGAGTCTGTCTTTGCCCAGAAGGCAGACATATTTTTCCTCGATTGACCGTGATGGAAAATTTGTTGATTGGCAGTTATCGTCTTTCGAGTCAAGGCGATCAGAAAAAGTTTGAACGAATTTTTGAAGATTTTCCGATCTTAGCAGAACGAAAAAAACAGTTAGGCGGCACCTTGAGCGGAGGAGAACAACAGATGCTAGCTATTGCTCGCGCTCTGATGAGCGAACCCAAACTTTTGATGTTAGACGAACCTTCATTAGGTTTAGCGCCCCTGATTGTTGAAAAAATTTTTACAATCATTCAGACGATCAATAAACAAGGGATACCAATTTTGTTGGTCGAACAAAATGCTCAACAAGCTTTACGGATTGCTCATCGAGGTTATGTCATGGTTACAGGAACTATTCAGTTAACTGATACCGGCGAAAATCTTCTTAAGAGCGATGAGGTCCGTCGGGCTTATTTAGGGGAGGATATTTAACTTCGTGCGAAACGCACTTGGGTATCTGTAACCACTACAAATTGATTTGGCAGTCTGTTTGAATATATCTCAATCAGTTTCCGAAGGACTTCTATTTTATTCGGAGCACGTTCATCTTCTAGACGCATAAACCTAAAAAGAGTAGTCAGGAGCCAGACATCAGAATCCAGAAGCCTGACCACCAATAACTTCCATTCGGTCTGAATGTCTGATTAGTCTCACCTTGCGGGTGAATGGTTGTTGAGCGTATATTTTGATATAAGTGATTGATAGAGAAGATTCTGGCTCCTGGCTCCTGAATTCTGACTTCTCTTTTTAGGATAAAGATAATACCACGGTGTGAATGTTGTGCACGATAAACTTTTTCACCAAAATCTTTGTCGTTCGTAATTAAAATCCAATTTTCAGCACACGCTTTCTCGATAATATCATCATCATTTAGGCCACGAGCTTCATCATACACGGAAAAGACTTCATGACCTTTCCCATGCAACCATTTTGCTACTTTGGGACCTGTGCATTCATCCACGAGAAAGCGCATTTAAGCGATCTCCAAAGGCAACGGCATAAAATCTGTTTTTTTAAGTGATTCTGTAGCAAAGAGAAAACAAGCTTGAACATCTTCGAGTGTTAATCCTTTATATTCATCTAGAATTTCTTCGGGTTTCATTCCGTGCGCAGTTAGATTAAGAATATATTCGACTGTTAAGCGAGTCCCTTTAATCACAGGTTTTCCAACCATGACTTTAGGGTCGAGCATGATTCGTTCAAGCAATTGTTGATCAGTCATATTTCCTCCTTAATCTGTTCTTTTCCATAAAAATAAGAACTACTTAAATTTACCCTCTTTTAATCCTTTGTCGAGAAAATGCTGCTTTGTAATAGGGCGAAAAAATACAGCTTATGGATATCAGTGATCTTCTTAGGATGGGACAAAGTTTTTTTATCGTATTACGATAAAACTTTATCAAATTCATAACATTCTCAAATACAATAAGTCGCTATGACCTATTACGTCCATACGTTACCGAAGATTCTGGAGTTTTATCGGTAAAAGCGGTTTAATTAAGAACCGCCCAATGAAGAAAAATCAGAAAAGTCTCTACAAACAGAAAAATGGAGGTTTATCAGATCTCATTAAAGAGCTTTGGAACGCTGCTGTCGCTCTACGCGGCAATATCGAACCATCCGACTATAAACGATACGTCCTCCCGCTCATTTTCCTACGATTTCTTTCGCTTCGGTA
>CAYVFJ010000172.1:0-6829 GCA_964450905.1 uncultured Verrucomicrobiota bacterium | reverse complement strand
CGTCTTAAATCTTTCCACAAACGGCGCGACAAAATCTAAGACGAAGATCTCTCCTGAAAAATTGGCAGGAGACGCTCATATTCTGAAATCTTTCCAAGCTCACGATGAAAAAAGCGGTCGCCCTCATATGAACCGTGAGTTAAAGAACGAGAAAATCAAGGAACTCATCAAGCTCGCTCAAGAACAAGGGCATCTCACCTATAGCGACGTGAATGATATCTTGCCCGAGAACATGATTTCGCCTGAAGAACTTGATTCGGTGGTGATTCTTCTTCGTGGGTTAGAAATTGAAATCATTGATGCCTCTGAAGTGGATCGTGTTCGACAACGTGACGATGCTGAGGAAGAAGCTAAAATCCAGTCTAAGATCGATGTGCTCGATGATCCTGTTCGAATGTATCTTAAACAAATGGGACAAGTCCCTCTTCTCAGTCGAGAACAAGAAGTCGAAATTTCCAAACGCATTGAAGAAGCCGAGGAAAAGATGCAATTGCTCCTGAATCAATTTGGGTTCGTTGCTCGAGAACATTTGGATATCGCAGAAAGACTTTTGGATGGCAAGGAACGTTTCGATCGTGTGATCCTTGACAAGAAAATTGCCAGCCGCGAAAAATACGTGAAGACGCTTCCTCGTTTATGTCTGTTGATCAAAAAAGAGGACCAGCAAGCAGCGAAACTCTACGACCGGATACGTCACGCCTCTAAAGGAAGTCTCCCTTCTATAAAACGTGAATTCGAAAAATCTCATCAACGACTCAAGACTTTATATCCACGTTTTTATTTCAAACAAAAGGTGAGTGAAGAAATCGTGGATAAAACGGAAGAATTTCGTCGTGACATAGAACACTTGATCCATGAAGCCGATCGTTTGCGCAAATCTAAGACGCCAGAAGTCAAAGCAAAATTGCGTGAAGCTCAACAGAAACTGACCGACACCGAAAAACGGGTGCGAATGCCTTTAGATATCTTTGTCCAAACGCATGATGACCTCAAGGCATGGCTTTCCAAGGCGCTCAAAGCTAAAACAGAAATGGTAGAAGCCAATCTGCGTTTAGTGATTTCCATTGCCAAGAAATATACCAATCGGGGTCTTTCCTTTCTCGATCTGATTCAAGAAGGAAATATGGGACTGATGAAAGCCGTTGAAAAATTTGAGTATCGGCGCGGATACAAATTCAGCACTTACGCGACCTGGTGGATTCGCCAGGCAATTACACGTTCCATCGCCGATCAGGCCAGAACGATTCGTATCCCTGTTCATATGATCGAAACCATCAATAAATTGATGCGCGTTCAAAAATCACTCCTTCAAACTTACGGACGAGAACCTGCTCCAGACGAAATCGCAGATGAAATTCAAATGCCAGTCGAACGGGTTCGTGCCATTATGAAAATGGCTCAGCAACCCATCTCCTTGCAAAGTCCTGTGGGAGAGTCCGACGATACCAGTTTCGGAGATTTTATTGAAGATAAGGGAGCGGAAAGCCCCCTGGAAATGACTTCTCATTCACTCTTAAGAGAACGATTAAAAGATGTCCTCTCAAGTCTTACCGATCGTGAACGAGCAGTTCTCACTTTACGTTTCGGGCTTGGAGATGGATATTCTAGAACCCTCGAAGAAGTCGGTCGACAATTCAAGGTGACACGCGAGCGAATTCGACAAATTGAAGCAAAAGCCCTCCGGAAAATGAGGCATCCCACGCGGATCCATCAACTGGAAGGTTTTCTCGAAGTCAATACAGAATGAGTGGAAGTTCCGAGCGGCGTCCAGCGGTTTTTATCATCGGATTAGTCTCGCTACTCTTGTTGTGGTTGCCTCCCTTGCCTTATGTTTTTCGAGCCACACAAATTCCACAACCTTGGTTGGAGTGGCTGATTTCTTTGAAATCAATCAAGTTCACTGAAACTTGGCCTCTTCGATGGGATTATTTATTTGTGCCGATTCTATCGATCTATATCCTCACGGTCCTATGGAAATCCAGGGTTTCTCTCCAAGAAGCAGGTCTTGGTTTTCAACATTTTGGTGGCGCCCTTAAATATTTGTGGTTTCCCACTCTGATAGGAGCCACGGTTTTATTGGGAATCGGTTTTTTATGTCATTCCATCGATATCACAGATCGCTTTTGGAAACGCTTAAATCCGCTTTCCGGACTCTTCCAACAAGCTTTGATCCAACTTTTTTTTCATCGTCAACTCGTTCCCTGGTTTGGTTCAGGCCGAAAAACCGCGTGGATTCTCACTCTTTTTTTCTTAGCGCTCCATGCGCCTAATCCAGGATTGATGGCAGGAACTTTATTTGGCATGTACTTTTGGGCTCGATGTTATCAACAACATCCAAATCTTTACGCGCTCGCCTTGTCGCACGCTCTCCTCAGCGCCCTTTTAATGCATACCATGCCCAAGTGGATCCTCCCAAGTGTTTCAGTAGGACATCGATTTGTTGAAAAAGGAATTGCTCATGGATGGTGGAAATGGTTCTTTTAATTTGGATGAAGATAATCCCATTAACATGCTCTTTAACTCTTTGTTTTATTTTTACCGTGTGTCATGCTCAACCACCTAAAATACCATCCATAACGGAGAAACCTATGAACTCAAATATGGTAAGTGTAAGACTTTTAGATCATCAAGGTCACCTGTTGCCAGTCACCCAGACCCAAAAGGTGATGAAGACCGATGAAGCATGGCGAAAGCAACTCACTCCAGAGCAATATGAAGTAGCCCGAGGCAAGGGAACTGAAAGGGCGTTTTGCGGCGCTTTTTATGATCATAAAAAGCCTGGCAATTATCTTTGTGTTTGTTGCAATCTCCCTCTTTTTTCATTCCATGCTAAATTTGATTCCGGCACCGGTTGGCCCAGTTTTTTTGAGCCGATTGCCCAAGAAAATGTTCGCACACAAACCGATTCAAACCACGGAATGATTCGAACTGAAATTCTTTGCGCTCGTTGTGACGCTCATTTAGGTCATGTGTTTGAAGATGGCCCAAAACCCACCGGTCTCAGATACTGTCTGAATTCGGCATCCTTAATTTTTAGTGAGAATGTGAATTGACGAGACACGATTTGCTTTGCTATGAAAGGAATCTCATGAGGTTTTCCACAAGGTCCCTTTGTTTTATTTCCGCACTGGGAATTTTGTTTGGTTTGTTCGAAAATCATACTCTCTGTTTTGCTCAAGCCAGAGTATCACCGATTCCTTCATCTCGACCGTACATTGCTCCCACTCCCACTCCTGATCCTTCTCCTTCGACGGTTTCCGAAAGTACGTCTGTTCAGTCTATTACCTTATGGAAAATAATAAAAAAAGCGGGATGGATGATGGTGCCATTAGGGTTGCTTTCGTTAGGGTGTGCTTTCCTAATTTTTGAGGGGTTTTCTAAAATTCGTTTGATCCATTTTGCGCCGCCGGGCACCGTTCAACAGTTGAGGACGGCTTTTGCCGATGAAAATTTTCAAGAAGCATGGCGAGTGTGCAAATCCAAGGCATCTTTTCTAACCCACATTTTAAGTGAAGGTTTGGAGCGGATCGGAAAGGGAAGCGCGGTTTGTAAAGAAATCATGTCGGAACACAACTCTAAAGAGAGTTTTTTTTATCGCACAAAAGTTTCTCATCTTTTTACGGTAGGACTTGTTTCTCTGATGACAGGATTTTTTGGCGCTGTCGTTGGCATGATTAAAGTTTTTGCTAGAATCGCAGTTGTAGGAATGGCGGATGTGCCTTCGTTAGCCGAAGTGATGAGCGGATCTCTTGCCGTGACCGCAATCGGTCTGCTCGTGGCTATTTCCGCGTTCTTTTTTTACTATTTCCTTAGCAATCGTCTCCAAGAAATGATTGTTCTGGCGGAAAGCTTGATCCACGAACTGATGGTGGACGTCAAGTACGAAGAGCTTCAGGGAATTAAAGTGGGCGAATCGATGGAAACGGAACTCACGCAAAGAGCGACCGCCTCTGGAGTTCGGGCAGCGGCCAGCGAGCAGCGGGAGCCAGAAAAACAGATCAGTCAGGCCATTACTGGCGTGACGATAGAATGTCCTCAGTGTCGTTTCCCCATCATTACAGGGGTTGCCCAATGCCAGAACTGCGGGGCTGAGTTGCAGTGGATCTAATCTGAAATCGAGGGTGGCAAACTGAGACGTCTTCTTTATTTGTTTTTGGTTTGGATCATGTGGAATTTTGGAGCCGTTGCGTTCACTGAAGAGTTCAATGGAAATTACTCCAAAACCATTGAAAAACCTAAATCGATCGAAGCTATCGCGTGTGAGTATTTTGAAACCCATCCTAATCAGGATGTCACTCAAGAAGAAATTACCTCTTATATTCGTTCCCTGCGTCCAGATGCTCAAGATCCATGGCGTTCCGTTCGCAAGCTTTATCAAGACGGATATCTAATCAAAGTTAAAAAAGGGGTTTACAAACGAGTTCCTGATTATCAGGGCAACGCGGTCGATGAACATTTTACTGAGGAGGTAAGGAAACAGATTTTTGAGCGAGATCATCATCAATGTGTGGTGTGCAGCAATGGTCCACACAACGGTTATGAAATTCATGCGGATCATATTCGTCCACGACAGTTAGGTGGATTAAGCATCACGGAAAATGGACAAACGCTTTGTAGCGAACATAACATGCTCAAAAAAACTTATGGCACCTACGATTTTTATGCCCGCCTTGTCATCCGTCTTGAGGAAGAAGCAAAAGAAGCTGAGGATATCAAACATCACAAGATGCTTAAAAAGATTTTGGAAATTTTAAAAGAGAACGGTTATCCCACGGTCGACAGCCAAAAAGTGGAAGATGATTTGCAATGAAATGAAATTCCAACGATTGCTTCCACGATTTTTTCGTGATATCTTTGGGTGATAAGAACAAGGGGTTCCTCTAAAATATATCGTGTTTACTCTTAAACCTACTTCGATCCCTGTTCGGCGTGCTCTGTTGGTGGGTGTTTATTGGAATCGTGAACCGTATGAAAAAGCGGTCTCCCTGTTGGATGAATTAAGAGAATTGGTAAATACACTTGGAATTACGGTCGTTGAACAAAGAGTCGTCAAGTCGATCCCTCTGCGTGCCCGTTATTTAATTGGAAGCGGTAAAATGGAAGAGATCGTTGCATTCGCTCAAGAAAAAAAGGTGGATGTGATTGTCTTCGATCATTCCATGAGTCCAGCCCAACAACGAAACTGGGAGGCATTCGCAAAAATTCCAGTCATCGATCGCGAGGAAATCATCTTGGATATTTTTGCTCGACGCGCCTGTACGCGTGAAGCCCGTTTACAGGTAGAACTTGCCAGAATGGAGTATTCTTTTCCAAGATTGACACGAGCATGGGGACATTTGAGCCGTCAAGGCGGAAGTGGACTTGGCGCCATGGGCGCTGGCGAAACTCAACTTGAAACTGATCGACGACTGATTCGACGGCGAATCGATCATCTTAAAATTGAGCTAGAAGAAATTCGACTTCAACGCGCCACACGCCGTAAACAACGTCAACGTCATTCCATCCCGCATGCTGCGATTGTAGGATACACCAACGCGGGAAAATCATCGCTTTTTCATCAGCTAACGGGGGTCGACGTCCTCGTTGAAGATAAACTTTTTGCCACTCTTGACACAACCACTCGTCAATTAAATCTGTCGGACGGTCAATTATTGCTTTTAACAGATACCGTTGGTTTTATTCGTAAACTACCGCATCTACTCGTGGAATCTTTTAAAGCCACCTTGGAGGAATCCGTTCTTTCCGATTTTCTGGTGCATGTTCTTGATGTGAACAGCGAAGAAGTCATTTCATTTTATCATGTCACGATGAACGTCCTTGAGGAACTTGGAGCCGATGTCAAAAAGATGATCACCGTGTTTAATAAAGTGGATTTAATGCAAGATCCCGTCCGAAAAAATTCTTTGCAACGCCAATTTCCGGATGCGCTTTTTGTTTCCGCTTTAACCGGTGAAGGGATGGATCGATTAAAAGTGAAGATGGAAGAAATGCTATCCAACCAGATTTATCAAAGCGAACTTCTTGTTCCTCAGTCGCGTTACGACTTAGTTTCCGGGTTGCACCGTCAAGGATGCGTGCTCAAGCAATCTTACGAAGGAGATCACATTCATCTTTTCGCGAGACTCCCCCATCATTTGCTCCCCATTTATGAGGACTATGTGGTGAACGGTAAGAATCGTCCCGCGCTTTTACCGATGCGAATCATGGCGACCGGTCCTAAAACTCAGGGAAAGACTTTCGTTTGATACAACATCCAATAGACAACGACCCCTGTCACCGAAACATAAAGCCAGATGGGAAATGTCCATCTTGCGATCTTCCGGTGTTTGCCAAAGTTCGCGTGGATTTCTGAAGAAATCAGATGAGGATCGTTTTTCTGAGCTTGAAGCGCATGCCAAACTGTCACAAATACAAGAGGCAAAGTGGTGATGGCAAGAAATGTGTGCGAAATAAGAATCGTTAAGTAAAAGGAACGATCGAGTCCTTCATAAGGTTTTGACCCAAAGATTTTGTGATAAGTTAAATAACTGATTAGAAAAACTGCGGATGTCATGATTGCCGCGAACATGAACTTACGATGAAGGATCAGACGTTGTGTCCGGACAGCCCATAAACCTAAAAGTAAAAGCAAAGTGCTGGTCGCATTCAGGATCGCATTCAAGGTGGGTAACGCGCGTTGTTCCATGAGCAATTTCTTCGCGTCTGTTTGAATTCGATGGAGAGTTTGTTCATCGGCGCTATCATAATATCCTCGAATGATTCCTCGACCGTCTACCAGAATGAAATGGGTGCTATGAAGGATCGCGTTAGGATCATCCGCTTGTTGATC
>CAYVFJ010000171.1:0-2801 GCA_964450905.1 uncultured Verrucomicrobiota bacterium | reverse complement strand
CATGAACCAAAAGATTTGAACCTCGCCCAACAAAAGTCACTGGTAAGATTTCTTTCCCTTCTCTCTGATACGGGTATTCATGACAATATCGCAAGATAACGGCTAAATCTTCTTCGGTAGCCGGTTCAATCCAGAGCTTCGCGTATCCTCCCACTCGCATCGAAGTTCGTTTTGTCAATGATTCATAACGTCGAATGACCGTGGAGGAACTCACTAATTGACAAAGATCATGATCAATGGATAATTCTTTTGCCAACCTGTGACCTACTTGATGGATATTCCCCGCTCCCATGATTAAAACAAGATCTCCCTCTTGCAGTTCGCTCCCCAACTTCTCTTTCATTCTCCACAAGTCTGGCTCGTAAGTTGTTTTCTCTCCAATCTCCGAGCCTATCGCCACAAGCGAATCTAAAATTAATTTTCCATCAACCCCCTGAATGGGCGTTTCATTGGCCGCGTAAACATCCGTAATAAAGATACGATCCGCCGAAGCTAGCGCGACCCCAAAATCATGGTGAAACGCCTTGGTTCTTGTATAACGGTGAGGCTGAAAAACAGCGATGACGCGCTTGTAGTTTTTTTGGCGCGCCGCTTCCATGGTCGCAAGAATCTCGCTCGGGTGATGCGCATAATCGTTCACAATCGAAAATCGATCATTTTCAAAAAGCCTTTCAAAACGTCGCTGCGCCCCAGAAAACTTTTCAAGAACATTTGCGGCCGATTCAAACTTAATCCCCAAGCCTGTTGTCACAACCAAAGCCGCCAGCGCGTTAGAGACATTATGCTTTCCTGGGATGGATAAAACAACCTCTCCCAGCATTTGTTCTTGATGATAAACTTTGAAACGCGTTTTTGATGCTTCCGCTTGAATGGAAACGGCTCTCCAGTCGACATTCTTTGAATTTGAAGAATCCATACTATATGAAATTCCACCTTTTAATGGAGAACCTACGCGTAGTGAAAGAGGATTGTCCGCACAATAGATGACATGCCTTTGGGTTGATAAAGCTAATTTTTCAAAAGTTTTTTCAATCTCTTCAAGGTTTTTATAGAAATCTAAATGTTCGGCTTCTATATTCAAAATCACGAGATCATGCGGCGTAAATTCATTCATCGTTCCATCACTCTCGTCTGCTTCAATGACAAAACAATCGCCATTCCCTCTATCCGCGTTGCTGCCCAGATCGGGAACATGCGCTCCCACAAAAAAGGAAGAGGCCATTCCTGTTGAATTCAAAATCAATGCGATCATCGCGGAGGTGGTCGTTTTACCATGAGTTCCAGTAACCACCACGGGACGTTGGGTGGATATCAATGCTGCCAAAGCACGAGCACGACGCGCCACCGGAATATTTCTTCTCTGCGCTTCCAATAATTCCGGGTTATCACTGGGAATCGCAGAAGAATAACAAACCACATCTGCGTGGATCACGTATTCCGGCATATGCCCCCGGAATCGCTGAATTCCCAAGAGACGCAACCCTTCCATATCCGATTTTCCATCTAAATCAGATCCCGTCACTTGATGTCCGTGTTGAGCAAGCAATCGAGCTAAACCGCTCATCCCGATTCCCATCATTCCAATCAAATGGATTCGTCGAGAAGCGCCTGCCAATAATTGTCGTAAATCGTTCTGGCCAATTTCAATCATGGATCAACCATTTCATTCATTAGTCATCCCACGATAACAATAACAATTCAAAAAATCACCCAAATTTTTATCATCCATCATGGAATTCTCTCCCGCAGTAACGTATCATGAAATAACTTGAATTCATCGGTCTTGATCATGGGCTAGACGACACATAAGATCATCCGCAAAATGAATCAACCTACGTTCATTGTTTCATTGCATGATGTGACGGAGAGCACTTTTGACTTGGCGCGACGGCAAATGGACGAGCTTACTTCTTGGGGTGTTCGTCAGATGAGCTTGCTTGTCGTGCCCTGTTTTCATGGCCAAGAACGATTGGACGAATGTCCGCCGCTTTGTGAGTGGCTACGAAAGTGTCAGAGCGAGAGACATGAAATTGTTTTGCATGGATGGCGACATCTGAACACGAAACTTAAATCCAAAAATATTCAACTCGAAATCCGAAATCCGAAATCCGAAATTTTATCAACCTGGTTTTATGAAAATTTTTATACTTCAGGGGAATCTGAATTTTTAAACTTAGATTATAAAGAAGCTTTTTCACGAATTGAAAAGGGGTTAACCCTGTTTCGAGATATAGGATTAAAATCTCAAGGATTTATCGCGCCAGCTTGGCTGATGAATTCTGAGGTCGAAAAAGCTGCGAGAGACCTTGGTCTAGTCTACACCAACACCATTTCTGAACTCATTCATTTGCCAACCGGCCAACGCGATCCAACCCGATCATGTGTTTGGAGCACACGCACAAGATGGCGACGACTTTTATCTTTGGCATGGAACCATTTTTTATTCAAACGTCTTCAATCAGTGAATCCTTTAAGAATCAGCCTGCACCCCCATGATTTGAAATATCCATCTATTTGGAAACAAATCAAGATTTTCATTCAACGTGCCCACGAAAAACGAAGGGTCACCACCTATTCTGATTGGATTCAGTCCGTCTCAAAATCGTAACTTTCATTTGTATGAAGAAGTGATATAGTGTGGGCGCAGGTTGAGACATCATGCATGGCTTAAAGGAAATAAAGTATTTTAAGGATTCCTCCGAAAAGGTTTCCAAGGTGGACATGCATGTTCATTCAAGGTATTCAGATCAACCTTCGGAATGGATTCTCCGTCGAGTAGGCGCGCCAGAATGTTTTACGGA
>CAYVFJ010000170.1:0-3226 GCA_964450905.1 uncultured Verrucomicrobiota bacterium | reverse complement strand
AATGTTAGGAGCTGTCACGGAACGTGAAGAAGCTTGGGATGTCCGCATAGGTTAACCTGGAACAGAGATGGACATGCCATCCGTCATCTAGACCTCCAGCCCGCGGCGCGCTGCACAAGCCAAAATTCTTTGGCCAAAGTGTGAAATTCGTGAAATCCGAGGGAACGTAGAAACGCGTTTGCAATTTTTATCAAAAGGAAAGGAAGGCGACGGTTTATTGCTTGCGGCCGCAGGTCTCATTCGATTGAATTATTTACAAACCAAAGAAGAAAATGGGGTTCTCCATTTCGATCCCCCCTTATCCTATCGAAAATTATCGCTCCGTGAGATGATTCCTGCTCCGGGACAATCGGCGATTGGAATTGAGGTGCGGAGTGATGATGGTGAGATTCATGAACGACTGCGATCGGTGAATCATTTTTTCACCTGGGCTGCGGTCACAGCCGAAAGAGCTTTTTTGCGTCGATTAGGAGGTGGCTGTGCCACTCCGGTGGGAGCTTACGCAAAAGTGGGGTTTGAAGGATTAAAATTATCGGCTTTTGTCGCTCAGAATAAGGATCAAGTATGGCGGGGAGAAAAAACTGGAAAAGGTCATGATGCAGAAAATTTAGGAAAGACCTTGGCAGAAGAATATTTACAGAATCGTTTGTGATATGAATCGGGTAATAGGAAAAGTATATCTGGTGGGCGCCGGACCCGGTGACCCAGGATTGATGACCGTTCGCGGTCTAGAATGTTTACGTCAAGCGCGTGTGGTGATTTATGATAATTTATGTAATCCATCTTTATTGCGATATGCGCCACAGGATTCTGAAATTGTTTTTGCGGGGAAACATTCCGGATTAAAAACTTTAACTCAAAATCGAATTGAACGCTTAATGATCCATCGCGCTCAACTCGGAAAAATCGTAGTCCGATTAAAGGGAGGAGATCCCTTTGTTTTTGGCCGCGGCGCGGAAGAAGCCGCAGCCCTTCGTAAAAATAAGATTCCTTTTGAAGTGGTGCCAGGAATTACTTCCGCCATCGCGGTTCCTGCTTACGCGGGAATTCCCGCAACTCACCGGGATTATTCCTCCGGTGTGGCAATCGTGACAGCTTATGAAGATCCTAAAAAAAGAGAGTCCATTCTCGACTATCAAACCCTGGCGAAATTTCCTGGAACACTCATTTTTTTAATGGGAGTGAAACGACTTAAAGAGGTGGTCGAAAAATTAGTTAATCATGGAAAGTCTTCACAAACTCCTGTGGCTTTGATTCGCTGGGGAACCCGTGGAATGCAACAAACTCTTGTGGGAAAATTAAAGGATATCGCCCAAAAATCTGAGCAAATCGATTTTCGTCCGCCTGCAGTGATTGTGGTGGGCGAGGTGGTCAGGTGCAGAAAGGATCTTCAATGGTTTGAGCAAAAACCATTATTTGGAAGGCGAATCGTTGTGACACGCGCGCGCGAACAGGCCGGTGAATGGGCAGGACGCCTGAGGGAATTAGGAGCCGAAGTCATCGAGTTGCCATGCATTGAAATTGAAAGAGCAAATTCGGTTCAGCTCCAGCATGTCATTAAAAAAATAAGAGCGTGGGATTGGATTTTTTTCACAAGCCCTTGGGCTGTAGAATTTTTTCTGGATGCGGTGATTGCTGAGCACGGAGATATTCGTGTTTTAGTGAAAAGTAAACTGGCGGTCATTGGACCCACCACTGCTGCGAAGCTTAAAACTTATGGATTGAGCGATGCTCTTCAACCGCGAGTTCATACCTCGATGGGGTTGGCATCAGAAATTCATCGCTGGAATTCATTGAGAAATTATTCTTGGAAAGGACAGAAAGTTTTGTTGCCACGTTCGGAGATAGGACGTGAAGAAACTGAAAAGGAATTGCGAAAATTAGGCGCGGAAACATATCCTGTGACTGTTTATCGAAATAAAAAACCCAAGTGGCGTTGGGAAATAGAAGCTTTACAAAGAGTGGGCGCTGACACAGTGATTTTCACCAGTTCATCGATTGTTGAAAATTTTGGGATCCTTCTTAAGGATCCAAAACAGATTCCCCCTGCAACGAGAAAACTCTTAAAAAATTGTAAGTTTATTTCCGTAGGGCCGATGACGAGTGCAGCCATGAAAAAAATGAAGTTTCATGTCCATGCGGAAGCAAAAACTGCCACTCTAGAAAATCTGATCCAAGCAATGATTTAGAATGATTTAGAATTAGTCTTGCAGTGAGTCGATAAATCTGTTTCAACGCCATCGTGCTTTTTTTATCTATTTAAATGACAGCAAAAAACGGAGTTCCATGGTCCATTCAGGATGCCTTGACAGTTTATAACATTGATAACTGGGGCAGCGGATACTTTTCAGTGAATGAGAAGGGCAATATCTCCGTATTACCCGTTCAAAACAAAGGTCCTAGCCTTGATTTAATGGAAGTGCTTGCGCAAGCGCGAGCGCGCGGATTGGCTCTTCCTTTGCTCATCCGCTTCCATGATTTATTGCGTCATCGGGTTGAAAGTATTAATGAATCATTTCGCGCAGCCATGGCGGAATGCAATTATAAGGGACAATATCTGGGTGTCTTTCCGATCAAGGTCAATCAACTTCGGGAAGTGGTCGAAGAAATCATGGATGCCGGTAAACCGTATCATTTTGGTCTTGAGGTGGGCAGTAAACCAGAGCTTTTTGCGGCTATGGCGGTTCATCAAGATCCATTGAGTTTAATTGTGTGTAACGGTTACAAGGATTCTGCTTTTATTCGAACCGCGCTCATGGGAAGTAAGTTAGGAAAAAAGGTCATCATGGTTGTCGAGAAATTGGAAGAGATGAGTCAGATTATAAGTGTGTCCAAAGAAGTGGGGGTTGAGCCGTTGATTGGAATTCGTGTGCGTTTAATGGCTAAGAGCGCCGGTAAATGGGCCTTATCTGGGGGTGAAAACGCCAAGTTCGGCCTTTCCACAAGCGATTTATTAGATGCGATCGAATTGCTTAAGCGCGAGAAATTAGAACATTGTTTTAAATTACTTCATTTTCACATAGGCTCCCAAATTCCAGATATTGCCATTATTAAAAAAGCGGTGCGCGAAGCGAGCCGATATTACGCAAAGTTACGTCAAACAGGATATGCAATCGAATATATTGATGTTGGCGGTGGATTAGGAGTGGATTACGACGGAAGTCGATCTTCTTTTGATAGTTCCACTAATTATTCTCTTCAGGAATATACTTCGGATATTGTCTAT
>CAYVFJ010000169.1:0-3391 GCA_964450905.1 uncultured Verrucomicrobiota bacterium | reverse complement strand
TGTCTTCATGAGTCAAATATCGTTGCGGGAAAAGCAAACCGACTTTTAGCGCGCCTGATGTCAGCCGTTGCCGTGGGACTTGAAGAAACAAAAACTCAATTTCAAACATCAAAGGTCGTGCTTACGGGAACACCCGTGCGCTCTATTTTAAGAAAATTAAAAAATGATGAAAAACAGATCGAAAATGGCGCCTTGCAATCTCAATTAGGTTTAGATCCAGAAAAACCAACAGTGGTTGTGATTGGTGGAAGTCAAGGAGCAAGAGGATTAAACCGGCTGATGCCAAAAACGGCCGCTGCAATGAAAGGAATAGAAGTTCAATGGATCCATCTTTCCGGTTCTCAGGATGAATCACAAGTTCATGAAGAATACGCGCGTGATGGAAAGACAGCAAAGGTGTATGCTTTCTATCATGAAATGCAGCATCTTTATGCTGTGGCAGATTTAATGGTTGCCAGAGCAGGGGCGGCGTCTCTTGCTGAAATCGCGGAATGGTCTTTACCCAGCATTCTCATTCCTTTTCCATTTGCAGCAGATTGTCATCAATCAGCCAATGCGCAGCTCTTTGCCCAAGCGGGAGCTGCAGTGGTTTATGAAGAAGCAGATTGTACACCAACATTGTTGGCTCAGGAAATTAAAGGAATATTAACCGATGATCATCGCCGTCAAAAAATGATCCAAGCCTCACAAACATTGCGTCATGATCAGGCACATAAAAAATTGGCCGATCTTGTGGAAGAATTGCGCAATCATCCCATGAAAAATATGACCATCAAACCTGCTTAAAATTTGGTAGTTTCATTTAAAATTGCGTTGAGGATCGTCCATCCGTTTTAACATTTCGAAATTGGCATCCGACGGAATTAAAATAAAATTTTGAACTTTTGCTTGTCGAACTTCTTGATCGTAAAGATCACGAGACTTTTCCATCTGCTTAAAAACCATTTGAAGATCCATCGTTTTCGGAAAACTTTTTCCTAGAGCTAAGGCCGATTTAAAACCGATCATCGCAAGAAAACTCGTGCCTTTAGGATTCCATTGCCATTCGGATTTCAAAAATGATCGTTCGTTTTGGATAAATTCCTCCAAACCATAGGGCCCTTTATCGAAATTCAAATCGATTGCAAGTTGATCTTCCTTTGAAGAATAGAACCGGAGGATCCGTTCTGAGAACACACCCTTTTTCTCTAAAGCAGATGCATAACAACTATCGTTGATGAAAAGAATTCGTTGATAGCGTTTTGCAATTTCATTCATCTCTTGAACAAGTCGTTCTCCTTCCAGATCCTGACCTTTCGAAAATTTAGTACGTCCATTCCTCCTCTGATGGGTTGAAAAATAAAAAATGAGTGTGGAGTTGAGATCCCCTTTTTTCCCAACTGCCTCCATCCATTCCAAAAATTCTTCTGCCGTGCCATTCTCCCAAAAATCGGTCTTCTCCATAGATAATCCAAAAGTATCCACCGCGCTTCTCTTTAAAAGAAAGACCGTCTCCGAAGTCAGTGGTAAATGGCTAACCCAATGGAATTGAGAACACGTGGCGACAGCAACACGGACAGGAACAGCCCATTGATAATAAGGAAATGATCGAGTCTCCTCCGCCAAAACAAAGGACTGGATACAGAAAAAAAAGAAAAGAAATTTTCTATGCCACACAATAGACGAAACTATCTGGGAATGTTCGGAGGTCGGGATTGATTCAGATTCATGCTATCACGAATCGATCGACGGATGACATCACGATAATGAAACAATTCCTTCCGCTTTTGTGTGGCTTCTTCGGCTACGGTATCCAGACGAATCTGAAGTTGATTTAATTCATCTTTAGGCGTTCCCGCAGCGCGTGCTTGATTTAATTCTGCTCGTAAAGTTCCTTCCTTTTTGGCTGCTTCCAAATAATCGTCCACCATGCGAGGCCCCTTTTCCTTTGAATAATCGAGCAGTTCAGCTCCGTCCATGACATAATAACCCTTTTTATTTCCTCCTAAATCTCCTTGATCCACCTTAATCGCCACCTGATTAACTTTTTCTGTGTGTTCCTGCGCAAGCTGAACAACGCTTCCTCGTTGGATATCATAGGAATGATCATCTGAACCAATGGATACAGGAATGGTTCCACCGCTTGTTTCAAGTTTGGTATAAGAATTTTCCTTTCCAGGCTTGACGATAGCAGTCAGGGATTGGCCTGGATGAATTTGGGCTGCATCAAAGCTTCTATCCTCAAGTGATCTAGCAAAAATGGTTCCATTTTTACATTTGAACATATTTTTTTGATCCGAATCGGCGCTCACATCAAAACTTGTTCCAATGGCTCCACAAACTGCGGTGGGCGTTTGAACCTTGAACTGATAATTTTTTGGAAAAGCTTTTAGATCTATTTCGACTTTTCCTTGGCTCATACTCAGGTTGACAACTTTTTGATATCCCGAGGAGCGAGCCGTGGCGCTGATCACGACTTCGGTATCTGCTAATAGCCGAAAACTATTTTCTTCATCAAAACTGACAACGAAAGAACTGTCATCGCCCGTTCGACCTCGTGAACCAGTTTTGTGAATATCGTGATCTTTAGCTGCGACCCACGAAGCGCTTTTCCCAGAAGACTTAATTTCACAAGAATCGCCTTTCACTTTTTGAATGGAAAAAGTTTCAAAATCACCCGCCGCAAAAAGCAAATTCGATGCGCCGGTTAACAAAGCAAGACAAATTCCTTTAGCAGTAGAGTTTTTTAAGTTCATTTTAGATTTTATTTTCTCTCCGCGGTCTCCCTGCTTACCACCCCTGCGGTGGCACCCTCCCCCCTGAAGGGAGGCAGGTTAGTGGTGGCTCTCCGTGAACTCTGTGCGAGATCTCTTATTAAAATTTAAAATCCTATATCCGCGCCGAGTCGAACCGTATAAGAGCTGTAATCTTGATATCCCTGTTGAGATTCAAGACCAAGATTAAGAACCACATTATCTCGTGGAAAAAACTGAAGTCGCGGGCCGATCGTCCAGTAATCAGTATCTTGAATGATCGTGTCCGGGAAATGATCTTGAATCACAAAATTATAATAAGTAAAGCCAGCGCCAAGCGTGAAATGGATGAGGCCAGGGCGACTGCAACTCGTCATCGCGAGAAGGTCGTGACTGCCGCGAAGAATGAAGCTGAGCGAATTAAGCGTGAAGCCAAAATGATGGGCTCGAATGAAGTGGAAAATGCAAAGCAGCAGCTTCAAAGTGAACTTGCTGAAAAGAGTTTAGAAATGGCGTCCGTTTACTTAGATAAACACTTGGATCCGAAAGGCAAAAGCAAGCTTGTTCAGGACTATATGGAATTGGTTGGCAATGGCCCATCTTGATAAAATTTCAACGCGTTACGCGAAAGCGATCTACGACTATCTAAAATCGGACGC
>CAYVFJ010000168.1:0-6254 GCA_964450905.1 uncultured Verrucomicrobiota bacterium | reverse complement strand
ATCATACCACACCAGTGAGTAATCAGTGGCGAAGGACGATAGAGTGGATTATGTCCATATCTTCCCCTGTTTGCCAGTAAGTGGCATGGTCGTCAGTGCATATGCCTGCCTCTCACGCCACATCCTGACTTCACCCCTGCTGAGGCGTCATCCCTTATGACTGCGGGATCACGCCGAAATCACTCCTTTTTCCACAACATTTTTCAATACCAGTCCGGCACTCTTCCTTCAGGTGTAAGCGGTTTAAGGAGAGCAGGTCTTCTGGTAAAGCCTTTTTCACAATGCAGAATTACACAACGGAATTTCTTTAGATTCCGAAGTTGATATGTTTCATACCAAGGTTTTTCAATCCCTAATTCTCGTCGTGAATATGTAATTCGTCCGCCACCACTGGTTATAGTTCGATCTCGAATTTTTCGTTTGCCAATCCGTTCCGTTAACATGCGTGCTCCTTCTTCGCTTGCAGCCGCAAAGATTAAGTTGTTTGCCAAATTTTGTATCAGTACCTTGGATCGTTCTTCTCCAAGCAGGGGAATAAAAGACATCGGATCTTGTGTGGCCATCACGAGACAAGCGCGTGCCTAACGACTAATACCGGCAAATTCTCCTCTGTAAGCGAGACATTTTTTTAGAGCGAAAGCCACTCTAGCGACATATTGCGATTGTTGACGGTTACAATGCGTTTTATAATTTCGAATCAGGCGCATTCAACCGGGCTCTGCCACCTGTCCTGCACGGCACCATACATACAGTTAAAAGTCTAATTTTACAAACTCTGCTTATGAATTGCGCGGCTACAACTGCTTCAAAGCTTGACGGACTAATTGTTCGACATCAGTTGTTCCGCCCAGTTTTTCGGTGGCTGTGCGAATCAATTTATGCGCTTCGATTTGTTTGTAACCCAACGAAATCAGAGCCAAAATAGCGTCGTTCAATTTTTGTTCTTCTGGGGTAAGAGCATGTTTAGCGCTGGCCGCTTCCCAAGCGCCCGCCACACCAATTTTATCTTTAAGATCAACAATCATCCGTTCCGCAGTTTTTTTTCCAACACCACGAATTTGAGAAAGGACTTTGACATTTCCGTCCACCACCGCTCCTTTGAAAGCAGGAACCGTCGTTCCGCTAAGCACAGCCAACGCTGTTTTTGGGCCAATTCCTGAAACGTATTGGACAAGCAACCGAAAAAGATCGCGTTCTTCGGAAGTCATGAAGCCAAAAAGAAGATGGGCATCTTCGCGCACAACGAGGTGTGTCAAAATTTTGATAGACGATTTGGGCGGTGGCAACCGATCATAACTAGAGAGTGGAATAAAAACTTCATAAGCCACACCTTGGACATCGACCACAATTTGGGTTGGTAAAGATTCTACTAATGTGCCTTGAAGATAAGAAATCATGAGAGATGTTATGTTTAAGCTAACAAGATGAATCTCTGAACTTCCACACAAAAATCATTTCGTTCTTGCTTTTGTTTTCAAGATAGGCTCACCATGGCGGTAGTCCGATTTATTATACCTATTATAAAGGAGAAATCTTATGCGAGATATTGTTACCAAAGAAAAACTTGTCGATGATGTTAAAGTGGTTCTGCAAGATGCAGATGTGCTCTTGCGCGAAACCGCAGGTCAATTGGGTGAAAAAGCGAAGGAAGCTCGTGAACGGCTTGATCGAGGGGTCAAGATCGCCAGAGAACGCCTTTTTGAAGTTCAAAAGCAATCTGTTGAACAAGCCAAAGTTGCGGCAAAAGCTACGGACGAATTTGTCCACGATCATCCCTGGCAATCCGTGGGAGTCGCTTTTGCTGTGGGCGCCTTGATCGGCGTCATTCTCGGGCGGCGATAATTTTTTGGCTGCCATTTTTAGGGGCAGCGAAACTGTAGGAATCTTTCATGTTGGAAGAAGAGCAACCCGGCCTATCTGGAGGAATCACTCGTTCCTTGCGTCATTTGCTTGAAGCGGCAACCGCGTTTCTTACAACCAAGCTCGAATTGATTGGGATTGAGTTGCAAGAAGAAAAACGCCGAATTCTAGAGCTCATGATTCTAGCGGTGGCAGCCGTTTTGTTTTTTCTGCTTACACTTACCATCTTCTCCTTCAGTATCCTGGCGCTCCTTTGGAACACACCTTATCGGTTGCCAGCGCTGATCATCATCAACCTTCTCTACATCATTTTCACGGTTGTTTTAGGTGTCCGCCTTCAACGTAAGGCGGCTCTTGCCACCAAAATCTTTGAAACCACCGTGGAAGAATTGAAGAAAGATAACGAATGGACGAAGCGCCACCTTTAGACGAATTGGCTGCACGCAAACGTTTGATTCAAGCGAAGATGGAGCTTCATCGAACGGAGCTCGCTCTGTATTATCACCACGCGATATCTCCTTTTGTGGCAGCACAATCTAGAATTTCGAAGGTGTCCAATGTCCTCTCCCGTCCTATCGCTCGAATTGCTTTGGTGAGTGGCCTCGGGTTCTTAATCTTTTCAGGACGCTTAAAATCCCTTCGCAAACCCGCAGGCTTCATCCTGCCCATCCTCTCTTCAAAACTACGTTATTTTCTGTTCCGTAAGATATGGAATCTAACCTTGAAAAGATTTTCACATGAGACCCTGTGTTTCTAATTCATCCAAACGACCGTCGTTACGGTCATCGATGATTTCTTTGCAACCGTGAATATCTTTCAAAACATCCCGACAGAGAGAAGAAGCGTCTTGAGAAATAAGTCCACTTGTCTCTATCACATAACGATTTTCCGTCATATAAATCCAAGCGAATTGTTCTTCATATAATATTCGAAATTGTAAATCCTTTTCCCAA
This sequence comes from uncultured Verrucomicrobiota bacterium, assembly GCA_964450905.1. GTDB lineage: Bacteria > Verrucomicrobiota > Verrucomicrobiia > JABWAM01 > JABWAM01 > CAYVFJ01. The sequence continues at coordinate 3,441 of CAYVFJ010000168.1, read as the reverse complement.
ATCACATCAGAAACATTCTGAATTTTTACAGTCAAAACTTGGGATCCTTTGCCAACAGTTTGCTCCACATTTCCGAAACGTTCCATCCATAGGGAAACGAGTTCCTCGATTCTTTTTCTGACAAGAGGCTCCGAGAATAACCCCACAAATCCCTGACGTTCCAACCCACTCATCATAGGGGATATCCCTTCTTACTTCATGAGCAGCGCCACGCGCGCCTGTTTGATGGCCATGGCCAGACGTCTCTGAAAATGAGCCGGAAGACCCGTATAATAGCGACTCAAGATTTTGCCTTGTTCCGTTATAAATTTCTTCAAAACTTCCACGTTACGATAATCCAAGTCCTCAAAACTAATGTTAGGACGTCGACGCGCGGAAATGGAGAGAGGCTTCTTCCGCTTGGAAAATTTTATTTTTTTGCTCATGATTTTTTGATGATTCCTGCATCCACAAGTGTTTGATAAATCCCATGTTTTTTGGCAGTTCGCAAACCGTTCACGGAAGTGCGGACGGAAACAAACCGCTTAAGTTCCGGGACATAAAGCCTTCGATTTTGGAGGTTAGGATAAAATTTCCTAGGATTGATAGCCGTGGTTTTAATCCCCACCCCACCACTTTTCTTGGATAATCCACGACGGCAAATCGTGCGGCCAGTCATAGGACGTTTTCCAGTTAAATCACAGTGTCGCATAAATATAAGTTTTTTAAGGAAACAGGAATGTGCATGGAAAAGGAGCTTTGTGCAAGCAAAATGTTACATCATTTTTATCAAACGATTGAACCATCTATCGGCGCTTCACTTTTTCATCCAAACATCTTAGAATCGCCGTGTGCGCATCTTAATCGTAGAGGATCAGAAAAAGACCGCCCAATTCATCCGCAAAGGGTTGGTCGAACAGGGTTATGCCGCCGACATTGTCGGCGAAGGCTCTGAAGCCGTCAATATGGCACGCATACACGATTATGATCTCATTCTTTTGGATGTCATGTTGCCCGGTCAGGACGGATTACAAACCTGCCGTAATTTGCGGCGGCTCAAAATTCAAATCCCCATCCTCATGCTAACCGCTCTCACTTCCACAGAAGATAAAGTGCAAGGGTTAGATTGCGGCGCCGATGATTATCTTGGAAAACCATTTGAATTTAAAGAGTTGCTCGCGCGGATTCGCGCGCTCGTCCGTCGTCATCAAGCAACTCATCCCAAACTTAAAGTAGGCGATTTGGAGCTCGACCTTGCCTCACGTCAAGTGACCCGAGGAGGAAAAGAAGTGGATCTCACTTCTAAAGAATTTGCTCTCCTCGAATATCTCATGCAACACGCGGGACAAGTCGTCACGCGCACGGCCATGAGCGAACATGTTTGGGATATTCACTTTGATAATGAAAGCAATGTCATTGATGTTTACATCAATTTTTTACGCAAAAAAATTGATCATGCCCATTCAACTAAACTTCTTCATACCGTGGTGGGCGCAGGATATGTTCTGAAAGAAGCGTGATCCACTTTTTATTCCAAATAAAACGATCTCTTTCATGCGTGCTTTGATTTCAACCCTTCGATTCCGGATCACTCTTTTGTATGTGATCGTTTTTGGAATGACTCTTTTGATTTTCTGTGTTGCCACTTACGTCGTCTACCAAAGAAATCAAGCCGCAGACCTGGATGCTTTTCTTTACCGTCGTGCGCAAGATATTGCTGGCAATATCTCGTTCGACGCCCGAGGTCAAATCAACATCGACCCATTTCGTAACGAATATATCGAGCTTCGAAAACCCGATGGAAAATCTTTTGCTCGCTCAAACAATTTACATTCTCATTCGTTCTCCCTGAGCGATCAACTTCTGAGTCAGCTTCAACAAGGGCGTCCTGTTTATACAACGATTTTTTCATCCAAAAACAGCCAGGTCTTTTGGGGAGAAGGCAATCTTCGGCTTTTATCCATACCTCTGATTGCCCAGGGCCAATTGCAAACGATTTTGCAACTGGGTATGAGCGCTCACATTTATGAAAAATCGTTGGTTCGTCTGAGAACCGCTCTTTTCTTAATCGGAATTCCACTGACTCTCTTGCTGGCTGGAACAGGAGGCTGGTGGTTGGCAGGACGCGCTTTTCGTCCCATTAACAAAATCATTGCCGCGACACAACATTTAGGAGCAGATCGATTGGGGGAACGATTGCCTGTGCCGGAAGTCGATGATGAATTAAAACGTCTCTCCCTGACTCTCAATGAAATGCTGGATCGCCTTGAAAAAGCCTTTAAAAGCCAACAGCGCTTTGTCGCCGATGCGTCGCACGAACTCAAAACGCCCCTCACCATCATGCAAGGTGAATTAGACATTTTACGGCAACAACCCAGGTCCGTTGAAGAATATCGAACTTTTCTTGCAAGCGCTTCCGATGAGCTTCAGAGAGTTTCTCAGATCATTCAAAATTTGCTCCTCCTTGCGCGCGCGGACTCCGGAAAACCGCTCGAACTCAAAAACGATGTGCGCCTGGATGAAGTCATCCTCACTGTTATGGAACGGCTTCAATTCTTTGTAAAACAATCTCAAGTGCAGCTTTCGATCAAAATCACAGAAAATCTTTCTGAAGGCGCCCTAACCATTCGTGGTGACGAAGATCTTTTGGCAAGTCTCTTCTTCAACTTAATTCACAATGCAATTAAACATTCTTCCGCAGGACAAACTGTAGAGATCCATCTTTCACTTTCCATGCGCGGTCCATGGGTTGCCATCCGGGATTACGGAACAGGCATACGCGCCGAAGATTTGCCTCGTATTTTTGATCGTTTTCATCGTGCCGCAAGCCCCACACGTCGTGGCGTCACAGGAACCGGACTAGGGTTGGCTATCGCCCGTTGGATTGCTGAAGCTCATCAAGCTAAAATTTCTGTCGAAAGCAAACCTGCGGAGGGAAGCACGTTTACTGTTTTATTTACATCTGCTTAACCCGGTCCCCACGCAATCAATCCGCGGACACGAAATCTGAGGTTAAAACAAAGCTTGGAAAAATCTGCGAGCGATGGATATGATGTCCACCATTCCCATCCCATGATGCCCACTATGAAAAATTCTGTTTATCCAAAATTAAAAACTTTCCAATGGCCTGATGGAAAAAAAGCGGCGGTTTCTCTCACCTACGATGACGGAAGAATTGTTCACCGTCAAACAGTAGCGCCTCTTTTAGTTCAATACGGTCTTCGAGGAACTTTTTATGTGCCCGTTCAAAGTGATGATCTCATCGCTTATTCTGAGGCCTGGCGAGAGATGGCCTCCCAAGGTCATGAGCTTGGAAATCACAGCATTTTTCATCCTTGCCGAAGAATGCCTTCCATGCACGATTGGCTGGAGGAATGTTATGACCTCAGAAAATACACGCCCACCCGACTTCGCACAGAACTGAAAGTTGCAAACTTTGCTCTTCGGTTAATCGATGGAAAA
>CAYVFJ010000167.1:0-2941 GCA_964450905.1 uncultured Verrucomicrobiota bacterium | reverse complement strand
AGGTCATTAGAGGGTAATTCTTTAATCACTTGCAATGGCATCTCACCTTAAAGGTTCATCCAATCCAAAGAAAGATCAGAATCTGGAGTTCAATTTTGATACCCCTGCAGAAGATTCTCATCCATCAAAATCTATGGCCCATGAAGAACCGATCCTTCAACCTCTAACTCCATCCCCTTTGACCACGCAAACCATCTCTCCATCCCAAAATCAGCAGGAACAAAAAGAAACCGTTTCTTTTCCAAAAAGTCCAAACCCTCAAACCTATTCTAAACCTATGGCAAATCCATCTTTCTCTCAATATCAACAAAATGTCCTTCGTCAATCACGCGAACAAAAGGCCGTTGGCTCGCTTCTTTCAGGTGTCGCGATTGTTCTCGTGATCATGATTTTATTGGTGGCCGGTTTGGCCGGCTACGGCACATGGTTTCTCTGGAAACAGATCCAACAACAGAGCGTCTCCGTAGACCAAATTGATTCCAAATTTACTGCTGAAGTTCAAAATTTGAAGACCAGTCTCAAAGAAACCGTGGCTGTGGTAGATGAATTGACTTCTCTTATTCAGACACAAAAACAACAGATCGCTTCTTTGCAAAGTCAACTCGAAGAAAATAAGAAACAAATGGCGAGAGATCGGTCGACGACACAGGCTCAATTGAAAAAACTTGAAAATCGAATGTACGACGCGGAGCGCGACATTCAAACCGAAGTCCAAAAAAGCAAAAGAATCTGGTGATCTCGATTCTTGAATTACGACGCATTTATTCCGAATGGCAAACTCGCTTCAAACGAGTTCAAGCCATTCTTAGTCCTCCAAAATGGGCAGAAACAGATTGGAAAAAGTTTGGTCACGCCCTGATTGGATTGCTTCAACAACGTGGCGCCACGTGGAGTGATGAATCAAAAACGTACTGGGATCTTCGTTGGAACTTGCACGACGGCGGCGAGCTTATTTGCCAAGCAGAATCAATCGCCAGCCAAAAAATTTCTTTAATCGTAGCTCAAAATGGAGGATTCGTTCAGGAGGTGGAAAGTTACACCTGGTTTTGGGTGGAATTTAATCTGGAAGGAGAGTTCTTTCGTGATCCTTATTGGGTTGAAGGAACATGGAAAGAAGCCATTGCCACCCTGTTGTTGCCCTATCAATATCAGTCCGGATATTATCTTTCAGGAAACGCTCCAACACCTCCCTCTCTGATGTTGGAACACGCCCCTCTTGAGGAAACGCAAGAATCATCGTCCATCGTTGAAACACCTATCGAAAACTTTTCTCCAGAACCGTGTCATGCGGAAGGTTAATATTCATCGGAATTTTTTGTTCAGCTTTTTTCTGGCCATTCTCACCCTCGCTGTTTTTGCTCAGGTCTATCAACATGACTTCGTTGTTTATGATGATCCAGACTATACCTATGATAACCCACATATTCGAGACGGGTTTTCGAGCGAAAGTTTGCGATGGGCATTTTGCGAGAGCTACGCCGCAAACTGGTTTCCTCTGACATGGTTATCACACATGTGGGACTGTCAGTGGTTTGGTCTCAAACCGGGATGTCATCATCTGACCAAACTCCTCTTTCATACAACCAACGCGGTTCTTTTATTTTTGCTTTTCCAACGGACCACAGGCGCTTTTTGGCGAAGCGCCATGGTCGCTTCACTTTTTGCGTTACATCCTCTTCATGTCGAATCCGTGGCTTGGGTTACAGGGCGTAAAGACGTTTTAAGCGCCTTTTTCTGGATTCTCACGATCTCCGCTTATGTCCGCTACACAAAATGTCCATGTTCACAGAGGCTGATTTGGGTGATCGTGTTTTTGGCTTTTGGATTAATGAGTAAAGCCATACTTGTCACCTTGCCTTTTGTCTTATTGCTTCTGGATTTTTGGCCACTGAGTCGAATCCAGACTTTTTCGAAAAAGAAGATGCTTCCTCTCATCAAAGAAAAAGCGTGGTTATTTTTATTGAGCTTTATTTCCTGTGGCATCACTTATTGGACCCAAAAAAGTGATGACATGGTTTGGACTTTGACAGAGTTACCCATGAACTCGCGAATAGCTCACGCGTCGATTTCCTATATTCATTATCTCCTAAAAACAATTTGGCCGTTTGATCTTACTATCTTTTATCCTCTCCCAACATTCTGGCCTCCATGGCAAATCGTGGGAAGCGCTCTTTTACTGATAAGCCTCACGACGATCTTCCTCCGGAATAGAAAAAATCATCCCTATCTCATCATGGGATGGTTTTGGTATTTGGGAACCCTTTTGCCTGTCATTGGATTGGTTCAAGTAGGAATGCAATCTTCAGCAGATCGATATAGTTATATTCCGTTGATCGGGATTTTTGTCGCATGCGTCTGGGGAACTGCGGAATTCACTAAAAATTGGTTCTATCGAAAAGTGGTTCAGAGGATTCTTTCGACTTTTGTTCTTTTGGGTTGTGTGATTGTTACACATCAACAACTTCAATCTTGGAGAAATACAGACACTTTATTTGAACACGCGCTTGAAATTTCGAATGGCCATCCTGAAATACATAGCATTTATGGATTGGCCTTGATCAAACAACAAAAAAATGATTTGGCAATCGAACATTTACGAAAAGCTGTTCAAATCAACCCGTTCCTTTCAGAAACACACGCTCATCTGGGACTCGTCCTAGAGGAAAAAGGAGAAAAACAAGAAGCGCTTGTTCATTGTCTTGAGGCGATAAAACTGAAATCCTCCAACTCAAAAATTTATAATCTTCTGGGTGTTGTTTTGGATCAATTGGGAAACGAAAAAGAAGCGATAAACTGCTTTTTGAAAGCTCTGGAAATGAAACCCGATGTTGCGGAGGTTCATTCTCATCTTGGAATGATTTTGGGCAGGCAGAAAAAATTTCATGAAGCGATTTATCATTTTTCAGCAGTCATACGTCTTCATCCAGATGATTCTGAGGCT
>CAYVFJ010000166.1:0-4270 GCA_964450905.1 uncultured Verrucomicrobiota bacterium | reverse complement strand
CAAAAAAAATTCGTATCAATGCGATTAGCGCAGGGCCTATGAACACCTTAGCAGCTCGCGGGATTTCTGGTTTTACCACCATGCTTAAACATTATGAAGCTCATGCTCCATTAAAACGGAATGTAGCCCCTTCAGAACTGGGCGCGACCGGTGTTTTTTTAGCCAGCAACGGAGCTGCTGCCACAACCGGCCAAGTGATCTATGTGGATTGTGGATATGAAGTAATGGGAATGTGATGAGACAGGGAGAAGTTAGAAATGGATCATAAGCAATGGACTGAATTTTCAATCTTTGTGTTCCATTTTTAACTTCTCATTCTTAAAATCTGCAATTGCTTTGGATGTGAAATCCGAGAGAACAAGTCGACCGCTTATTTCAGCGCGCGATTCCAATAACTCATCCCAATGCTCAGTTCCTTGCCATAAAGCGGCTTTTAATTTAACTATCGCTTCCGGACTGCTTTTTGATAATTTTTCAGCTAGGGAAGATACGGCAAGATCTAAATCGGCTACTTGCTCAAAAGTCTGAGCGTATAATCCGTGTTGTTTCGCCCAGTCAGCATCACGCCAATCGGCATCTACTGCAAGAGCGCTGAAAGCGCCTGCGCCAATCTTTCGTTCAATAGCGGGACCTACAACAAAGGGACCGATTCCTAAAGCTAATTCACTTAACTTGATCGAAGCCGTATTTTGTGCCAGCGCATAATCTGAAGCAGCGATGATTCCTATCCCTCCGCCGATTGCCTTGCCCTGCACTCGTGTAATAATTAATTTAGGACATTTTTTCATAGCGAGAATCAATCGAGCAAACCCCATAAAGAATTCTTTGCTGCGCTCAAAAGATTTGATGGATAATAACTCCGGGAAAAATGCGCCTGCACAGAAGGCGTCCTCTCCTTCGCTTCGGATGACAATGACACGAACCTTTTCTTCGATGGCAAGACGTGTTACTTCCGTTGCCAACCCACGAAGCAAATCGCTGGGCAGAGAATTTTTCTTAGGATGATAAAAACAAATCGTTCCTAGCCTTTGCTTGATATTCACAGTTATTTTTCCTGTTTCAACCATAAACAAATACCTTTTATAATTTTGTATGCAACTTGTCTGCTAATTATTCAGCTTTTATCTTCATCCTCTCTGCAGTCTCTACCGTCTCTGCGTGAGATTACTTCTTTCTTAAATTTAAAATATTTTTTGCTAGTCATTACCAAAATAAATCTTTCTGTGTTCGATAAACCATTCCACGAAATAAAGCGACTTTTGTTCCATCGCCTTTTGCAATGGTTACATCATAAATTCCGAGTTTGTTTGTTGTCGAAAGTTCTTGAGCATGAGCGGTCAGAACATCGCCTTCATGAACTGGCACGGGATAGGTCATGCTATTATCCACCGCTACCGCAATCTTTCCATAAGAATTACTCGCATATCCCGCGGCACTATCCGCTAGGGAGTAGGCAATGCCACCATGAGCCATTGAAAGTCCGTTTAACATTTCTTTTCGAACGATCATCCGAAGAGTGGCTGAACCAGGTTTGATTTCTATCAGTTCAATTCCTAACCAAGCGCTAAAGGCATCTCTTTCTAAAATCCATTTTACCGACTTTTCAGCAAGCTTCTGTTCCATGATAAAGACATTAAAGATTTGGCATCTCTTCGAAAGGAGGGATGCTTGAATCGGAGGCCTTTTGATTCTTACCTGAAAAAAATCGGGATAATCCCATCCGGCCAAGATCGTTGTAAGTGACGTAAAGCATCAGACCAAGGAGCATCACAATAAAAGTAGTTTGGGTCACTTCCATGAATTTTTGGTTTAAAGGTTTCTTGCGAATTTGTTCAATCAACGAAAAAACAATGTGCCCTCCATCTAACACAGGAATCGGCAATAAATTGACGACCGCAAGGTTGATGTTCAAGAGAACCAGAAAATAGAGGGCTAAACGAAAATCCAACTCAATGCTTCGATAGAGAACGGTCCCGATTCCGAGGGGACCAGAAAGATCTTTGACTCCCACTCCGGTTGTGCGTGTATGCAATAAGGCATTCAGAGTATCTACCATCAAAAGCAAACTTTTAACAATCTGATTCCAGGGTGTAGGATAAACCGTCACTTTATTTTGATCATCAAACTCCATAGAAAATAAAATCCCAATCCGCGCTTTTTTTGAGTTCTTTTCAATTTTAGGAGTGATTTCAAAGACTTTTTGAATCCCATTTCGTAGGACAACTAATGGAACTGTTTTGTTAGCACGGGCTTCCACCAATTCAATCATATGCTCTTTCCCAAAAATTTTCTTTCCATCTAATTCTAAAAAATGATCGCCTGCTTGAATTCCTGCTTTCTCCGCGGGCGAATCCAGTTGGCATTGATCGACCATAGGAGTGTAGGTGCGTTCCAAACGAAGTCTACGAAATTTAAGAAAACTATCTTTTTCAGGAATGATTTCAATTGTTTGTAGAGATCCATTGCGCTCGTTACCTATCTGAACTTTCTCAGAAAGGCTTAACGCAACATGTTGAGTTACTTCGTCCCAATCCGTGACAATCTTGCCATTAATGGTCACGATCTTATCACCCGGTCTAATCCCTGCTTGCCATTCAAGCGATTGAGGTGGAACATATCCTATTTTGAGATCGGCATAACTGCTTTCTCTTGGAATCCCAACCACCCAAATCACACAAGCAACCACAATTCCTAAAAGAATATTGGCAATACTCCCCGCAAAAAGAATGGGGATTTTATCTCTTGGCTTTAGAGGAGGAAGCTCTTCAGCCGGGATTTCACTTTTTCCTTCGACCTCTTCCATCGCCAGTTGAGGGAAAGCCACATATCCACCCAAAGGAATACATCCTAAACGAAATTCCACACCGTCTATTTTTTTACTCCATAACGCGGGACCGAACCATATTGCAAATCTATCAATTTTAGCGCCTCGCCTTCGACCTACCAAATAGTGACCCAGTTCATGAATAAAAATGGTTAGGTTGAATAAAAAAAGAACGACCACTAGAACATAAATAACATTAAGAATTTGTAAGATCATACTTCGATACTCTGCCGTAGAAAATGATAAGAATCAATCCATCTATTTAGAGCGAGCGATTGCTGATTGGAAAGCTTCATAAACCTCGACCGTAGGTTTGACTTCGCAAACGTTTTCCTGCCTCTTCTTCAATCACCGTGACGGGACGAGCGCTTTCGGTTGCTTCCGCTTCGTATAAAAGATGACGATCCCGGTTTTCTTCTGCCACAAGCCGGCTGACATACACTCCATCCCAACCAGATTTAGTGGCTGCTTCCAGATAACCATTCCTTCCTTCAGTGGCTACTCTGTCATTTTTCATCGCCCAAATTTCACCGCTACGGTCATCACGTCTTCGCAAAGCTTGTGCCTCTTCATCGCTCAAAGCACGACCCGATGAACCTGCCGTGGAATGCGAATAAACACCCACCTTCATTGCAATATCTACCTTCAGAGGTTCGGGTGTATCCAGATGAACAGTTGGAGCGCAACCAATCAGAAAGCTACAAGTAACCATCCATAAGCCATAGAAATTTTCTTTTTTCATTTCTATTTTTTCATTTCTAATTTCTCATTGTTATCTCCATACCACTTGAGGTCAAGCTTTCGTGAACCTTGATGTCCCTCGGAATAAAAGTGAATGTTTGCGTCGGGTTTCTTATATTTTGCTTCCAAAAGGTAGTGATCATAAGGGTATTCCTTGAGGCTTTCGACAAATCTTTCCATGAATTCTCGTTTAAATCCTTCCGTGTTTTTCTGGATACGCTCTAATAACCGATCCATCGAATCCATCTGAATCAACCCTTCCGAATTAGATTTTAATTTTAGTTCACCTTGTAAATCGGTTTCTTTTCCTTCCAGATCAAATCCTAACGCCGCGCGTCCGTTCATCGCAAAAATCTCGTTGGAAAACGCATGAGAAATCTTATCCGCATCCACATCCGACGCGCTTCCCCAAACTCGCCAGGAATCCTTATCCGCCCAACCAAAAGTTAATCCTCCATTGACATAACCGCTGGCAACCTCACTCCCAAAAGAACCCGTAATGGTGTTTGAATCAAAAGTCATCGATAACCAAGCGGAAGTTAAATCGAGATTTTTCCAACGCATCGCGTCGACATAAAGGGTGTTCACCACATCATTCGCAGGACGAAATCCTGCCTTTAAACTTTTTGTGCGATCTTCTGGATTTTGCAAATTAAAAGCGATTTTGCCATGCACATTCCTAAAAACAACTTGCCATCGTTCCCA
>CAYVFJ010000165.1:0-4324 GCA_964450905.1 uncultured Verrucomicrobiota bacterium | reverse complement strand
TGATTGAAAGCAAATCATTATTCCCTTTAAGATCCGTGGGATGATTGAGAAATTTTTCCCCACGAAACCCTGATTCATCGAGTTGATAACCCTGAATCATCGTTCCCATCGCCCCATCTAAAATGAGAATATGACTTCTGAGAAGCTCTTCGAGTTGCCGCGAAATTTCTGTGAAACGATCCACGAGACGAATCTTACCCCAGATTTTAGAAAAATCGAATAAAACTATTTATCTAGACGGCCCGCGCCAAATCCCTGCAGAAGTGAGCTGCGCCCATTGCTCGGGTTAAACCAGTGTCTTGAAGAATTCTTGCCAAGGCAGCACCCATATGGAATCCACTTTTTGAGCGTGTTTGACACGGCAAATACAAAATAATTTAGCTCTAGGAAAATCTTTTTTAAAATTTTGAAGTCCCTTAAGATGTCTTGAATCGATTCGATCCGCTGATTTAATCTCCACGAGGGTCATTGATCGATCGGGCTTTTCAATGATTAAATCAATCTCAGCATCATCTTTTGTTCTTAAATAACTCAATTGAAAATCCAGTTCTTGATAAGTGTTGAATCGGAAAATCTCGTTGACGATCCAAGATTCAAATGCCAACCCAAATTCTGACCCACCTGTTTGCATGGGCGCTTGCAATCGATTTTCTAAACTGCGTTTGACACCCAGATCAAATAAATAAAATTTTGGACTTTGAATCTGCACCTTTCTCACGGAACGAGAAAACGGCTGGAGAAAAAATCCTAAGTGGGTGTCTTGCAAAATTTGATAATAACTTTGTATGGTCTTATGGTCCACACCGGTATCTTTTGAAATATTAGAATAGTTAATGATTTGCCCGTCCATTTGAGCTGCGATTTGTAGAAACAACCGAAATGGATCCAGATTTCGAATCAACTGTTCCACTTGGATTTCTTCCTTCAAGTAGGTGTGCGCATACGTTCTCAAATACCGAATTTTATTTTCGTCTTTTTCCTCCTGCAACACCGAAGGCAGCGTTCCCCAATGTAAAGCTGAAGAAAGATTAAAATCTTTCCCAATTTCTTGATGGGTAAGAGGGAATAAAGATAATACAAAAGCCCGTCCAGCCAAAAGATTGGCCCCCCCTCGCTTCAATTTTCTTGCACTAGAACCAGATAAGGCAAAGTAAATTCTTTTTTCCTCAATGATTTTATGAACCAGATCTAATAATTTCGGTATCTTTTGAATTTCATCTAGAACAATCCATTGGCCTTTTCGCAAAGTCCGAGCCTGTTCCAGCAATAAATTTTTATTCATGGCGTATCTCGCCTCTTCTTCAGGATCAAGCAGATCAATATAAAGTGAATCTTTAAGAAATGCGGTGTTTTTCAATAAAGTGGATTTTCCGGTCCCTCTCGCGCCAAAAAGAAAGAAGCTATGGCTCTCAGGAAGGTTAAGCGCTCTGTAGAACATACTCCCAAATTTAACGCTATTTTGGGACTTTATGCAAGACCTATCCTTGACAGAAAAAAACGTGTGACCACCCAAAAATATCTTTTTAGCAAAAGAACGGTTACTAAAACTATTTATCTAGACGGCCCGCGCCAAACGCCTGCTCCGTACGTACACACATAAATGATGGAATCGTCTGCAGGATCAAAGGAGACACGCGTGACCTGATCAAACGGAAATCCATCCACGGGTTTCCAAGTTTCACCGTCATTACGACTGAACCATAACCCTCCTTCTTGAGATGGAATCTCCGTTTGCGTCGCATAAAGCCAGCCGGAGTGTTGAGGATGCAAGTAAACTCCAAAATGAGAGCCTTTATTTAATAATGATTTCCATGTTTCACCGCCATCTTTGGTTTGATACACTCCCGCTTCTGTTTTGATCTCTCTCCCGTCGGCTTTTTCTGAACACAAATAAATAATTTTGCTATCATGAGGATCTACCGTGAAATCTTTGGTCCATAACAACGGGAGAGAAGAATTAATCAATTCCCAACTCTCCGCATTATCCCGGGAGCGATACAATCCCACGCCTGCTGTTGAAAAAACACCGGGCAACACTTTTTCCAAAGGGAAAGCGGTTATATTCACAAAAAGAGTTCCATCCGAATGAAGTTGCATCCGATACGCCCGCATATTTTCTGGCGCTCCCAATCCTTGACTCTTCTTTTCCCATGTTTTGCCATCATCCGTGGATTTGTAAACACCATGATCAAAAGCGCTGGCATAAAGTGTTCGACGATCTTTTGGACTTTTTGGGTCTATCACAATCGACATGATAGGTGTTTTTGGAAGTCCTTCGCTTGACAGTTTCCAAGTCGCCGTGAAATCTGTGCTCACGCATATTCCTCCGGGCCCGTCTCTTTGATCAAAAAGCAGTGATTTTCTTGTGTTAAGCTCCGAAACATTTGAGAAACCGCCCCAAATTTTTCCTGGGATTTCCGGATCGAATGCCAAATCATAACAACTATTTCTCCAGGGAGGAATCTCTCCCCCACCCGCCCGACTTCCCCACCATATCCAACTTTTTCCAGCATCCAGAGAACGCGCAAAACCAATATCCGAATACAAAAGATAATGACGATTTGGCTCGAAGGGATCGATTTCATAATTCCATGCCACGGTGACGAGCAATCCATTACATTCCCACGCTGTATTTTTGTCTGGTTTTCCTTGTCCTGGAGACGGTCGCGTGTAACCGCACTGCCAGTTTTTTCCTCCATTTTCGGTGAAATAACACATCATGTTATCGACCTCAATCAATCGATCAGGATTGTTTGGATCGATGGCCACTCCGTAGGCAATGCTTTTAAAAATATCTCCACCCATATTTCGATAACCATATTCCACATTAAATTCCTTATATTGCGGGTCATAAAAAAAGATGGATCGCCAATGATTTCCCGCGTCATCCGATCGATAAAAAGTTTCATGATGCGGAGGTGCATAACCCGTTCCGGCTGTATAAGTATAAACGATGCTCGGATTTATGTCCGTGGTTAAAACGTAAAAATATTCTGCCACAGGAAAATCTTTGACCTGATGAAGCTGCGCATGTTTTTCCGGTTGAGTGTCTAAATTAATCCCCTCACCCATCGCCATTTTCCAACTTTCTCCACGATCCAAAGAACAGTAAACACCACCGATCCATCGACCATCTTCAGTTTTTCTTCTGGGAACACAACAATAGAGGATGATGACCTTGTCTTTACTGTTAGAACCACCTGCAAATGAGCTCAACTCTCGCCAGGATGGCAATCCCGAAGATTTTTCAATCCATGTCACACCCCCGTCATCCGAACGCCACACGCCGTCTCGAGTTCCGGCAAAACAAATCCTTTGATCAACCGGACTTGTCTGATCAAAATGAAAACCGCGCGGCACTCCGGTGGGGCCATTTTCACATTTCTTCCATGTTTCACCGCCATCAACGGATCGCCAGATTCCTTGATCTTCTGAATTCGATTTTACTTTCGGTGGACCCCGTCTTTTATTTGCTGCTTCCTTTTCCGGTCTTCCAGTCGCAACAATTTTTGGATGAATTCCAATCAGCATGAGATCAGGATTTTTTGGATCAATGCCAATTTCTCCATGCAATCTTCCCTTGAATGTGCCCACGCTTTTCCAGTGTTCCCCTCCATCACGACTCACTTTTAAACCCAAATCGGAGTGTCCAGCAAAAATCACATTGGGATCCGTGGGATGAAATCCAGGTCGACAATGATCATTTTTGTAGAGTTCCTGTTTGCTGATGACACGCCAGTTTCGGCCGCCATCTCTAGAAATAAGGTTCTGTGTCATATCACAGCTCAACATGATAAGATTCGGATCTGCTGGACTATAAGCAGGCGCGAGCATCGAACCGCCTCCGGAAAGTCCGATTGGTTGCCATGGAACATCTACCGCGCGCTCCGTTTTTACGGGCAGCTCAGATTTTATTTTGGAAGATGATTCTCTGGATGGCGAACGTCCAAAAAGAAAAAAAACGATACTACAAACGATGAAGATAGATAATGATTTCATTGAACTGGTGTGACAGTTCGAAAAACGCCTTCGATACTGTTACAGTACAAATAGCCATCTGGATCAACGGCCATTGCCATAATCCAATTCTCACCTGAAGGTAGCCCGCTGCTTGCGGAAACCCAATTTGGCGACCCTGTATCATGCGAGGAATAAACCCCTTTATCCGTACCCGCGTAAATGATCCCATTGTGCCGGATCATTCTAAAACATCTATTTTTTGGTAAATAATCCGTCCAGCTTTTCCCATCATTTTGGGAACAATGAATGCCAGGTGGTCTGTCCCCTCCGCTAAACAAATTTCCTGATTCACCAACGACCACTC
>CAYVFJ010000164.1:0-2771 GCA_964450905.1 uncultured Verrucomicrobiota bacterium | reverse complement strand
GATTCACTCACGATAATCTTGCTAAAGAACAAAACATCCCTCTTCTCCAGAAAATTCTCAACATCAGAAACCAGGTTGCTCTTAAACTGGGTTATCCTTCTTGGGCAGATTATCAGATTGAACCGAAGATGGCCAAAAAGGCGGAGGTCGTTCGTGATTTTCTCAATCAACTTAAAACGGGGTTACAACCCAAATTTGACGCTGAAATCAAAGAATTCAAAATCTTAAAAACGAAAGAGACAGGCGAGAAGAATCCGGAAATTTATCTTTGGGATTGGTGTTATTACAGCAATCAACTTAAAAAAGAGAAATATACGGTCGATGCAGAACAACTCCGAGTTTATTTCCCTTACGACAAAGTACTTCAAGGAATGTTTGATATTTATCAAACGATCTTCAGCTTAAAGATGGAGCCAGTGAATCCACCTTACAAATGGATCGAGGATCTTCAGCTTTATGTCGTTTCCGATTCTGTGACAGGAGAACCTCTTGGGATGTTTTATTTAGATATGTTTCCGCGTGAGGGCAAATACAATCACTTCGCCCAATTTGGAATTGTGGATGGCAAGATGTTATCTCATGAAAAATATCAACGTCCGACAGTCGCTCTTGTTTGCAACTTTCCACCGCCAGAAAAAGGTAAACCCTCTCTTTTAACACACAATGAAGTTGAAACTCTTTTCCATGAATTTGGTCATGCGCTTCATTCGATCCTGACTCGAGCAAAATACACACGTTTTTCTGGAACGAGTGTTCCGAGAGATTTTGTGGAAGTGCCCTCTCAAATGTTAGAAAATTGGGTTTGGGATAAAAAGGTGTTGGATCATTTTGCTGCGGATTATCGCGATCCATCAAAAAAGATTCCACAAGAAATTCTCGGCAAACTGAAAGAGGCCAAATTAGCTACCGTGGGCACTCATTATCGTCGACAACTATCTTTCGGCCTTCTTGATCTCGCTCTTCATTCTGTTCATAAAATGGATCCATCGTTTGACAGCGTGAAGATGTCGAATGCCATTCTTAGTGAGGTCTTTTTTCCGATTCAAGAAGACACGGCTTCCGTGGCTTACTTTGGTCATCTGATGGGATATGACGCCGGTTATTATGGTTATGCATGGGCAGATGTGATCGCTGCGGATCTGGCAACTGTTTTTGAAAAATCCAAAGATGGATTTTTTGATGTCGAAGCCGGCCGAAGATTGAGAGAAGAAATTTATGCGCCAGGAGATTCTAGGGATGTGAACATCTCGATTCAAAAGTTTTTAGGTCGACCTCAAACCATCGAACCTTTCTTAAAAACATTAGGGATTGGATTGACATAGCCAATAATATAGCTATATTTATAGCCATGACGAAGCACATCAATATCGCTGACTTGAAGAATCGTCTTAGCGAGCTTCTCAACATGGTTGAGGATGGGGATGAAATCTTGGTGTGCAAACGGAATATCGCTTTTGTAAAAATTGTTCATTTGCCGATAAAACAAAAAAACAAAAGCAAACCTGGTTTTGACAAGGGTAAGATTCGAATTCTTGGAAAAATTACGGGTCCTATTATTCCTGAAAAGGATTGGCATTGTTTGCGTGATAATTTTGATCTGAAGTGAAATTACTTCTCGATACCAACGCGATTCTTTATTTTTCAGAGGGCTCATCTCGACTGAGCGCTCGCGCCTATCAACAGATCACGCAAGCTGAAGCCGATATTTTTGTTTGCGTCCTCAGCGTGGGCGAAATTGCTTGTTTACAACAAAAAAAACGCATTCGCCTTCCTCATCATTGGAAACTTTGGTTTCGGAATTGTATGGAGGTCAATGGATGGAGCATTCTCCCTGTCACTCTAGAAGTCATGGAGGAAGCTTATTCTCTTCCGGATCCGATCCATCGTGATCCAGTGGATCGTATTCTGATTGCTGCTGCGCGCGTTGAAAAAATGACCCTCATCACTTCGGATCAACTGATTCTGAATTATCCTCATGTGCAAAGTTTAGATTGATTGAAAATAACTATTTCTATGACTGAATCATTAGGATTCAATAAAATAAAAAATATGAAAAGATATTTAAGGCTTATATTGTTTTCTCCACTTTTGCTTTTAAGTTGCGGCAAAGAATCTCAAAAATCGCATCCACTGAATACAAAACCTATAGCTCAAGAAGTTTCTTACGAATTAGAAGCTTCCGGAGAGGTTGATCCGATTGCTCATCCTAAAGCTGTTGTGGGAGGAAGTTATACCACTTGGGGCAGCAGTTTTCCGAAGTCTTTAAACATGTGGCTGGATTCCAACCCTGTTTCTGTGGAAACGATGTCCTACTTTTTTGAGCCACTGGTTTCATTGCATTCTACAAAGGACGAGCCAGTAGGGATCGTTGCTGATTCATGGTCGATCTCCGAAGATAAAACTGTTTTTACATTTCATATCAATCCAAAAGCTCAATGGAGCGACGGCAAGCCCATGACAGCGGCTGATTTTCAATTTTATTACGATGTGATGATGAATCCAAAGAACATGACTTCATCATTTCGAGTAGGATTAAAAAAGTTAGAAAGGCCGGAAGTGGTGGATCCTCTTACTTTAAAAGTAAAAGCTAAAGAAGCTCATTGGAAAAATTTTTGGGAGGCCGCTGGCTTGACAGCTTTTCCCAAGCATATCTGGGAAAATTTAGATTTTAATAAATTGAACTTTGAATTTCCAGTGGTCAGCGGGCCTTATGAACTATTCGAATTAAAAAAAGATCGATCACTCACTCTCAAAAGAAGAGATCATTGGTG
>CAYVFJ010000163.1:0-7218 GCA_964450905.1 uncultured Verrucomicrobiota bacterium | reverse complement strand
TCATTCGGCGATACAACTCGACAGATTTCTCTCGATCACTTGCCAATTCGGATGTTGGACTGACCGTCCAACTGACACTTGAAGCTAAAGAAATAAGTTGAATGCCTACTTTATGAGCAATGCGTCGTGTGTTTTCACAATCATCTTCACTGGCTCCGACATGAAAACGCCCCTTCAAGTCGCACGTCATCTCAATGGCTTGATATCCCATCTTCTTGGCTGCTGTAAAACATTGTTCCAACCCCCATTGAGTTGGAAATGCCCACATATTAATAGCTTTGATCATAACCGTATTTGTCGTAAACCCAAACCACTGGAAAACGAAAAGGCCATATTATAGTCTATCTATTAAGAATTGCAAGAACTATTCGCAAGATCGCGTATGTCTATAAAAGGTGTCTAAATCAATGTTCGTTCCACAGAGGATCAGACAGATCCTTTTGCCTTTTAATTTTTCTCTTAAAGGACCACATAAAGCCGCAGTAGAAATGGCGCCTGCGGGCTCGACTGCGAGCTTCATCTCACGAAACAATAAGGCCATGGCCTGACACATGGCCTGATCCTTCATTTTCACGAGTTCATCCACATAACGTTGACACAGAGCAAAACTATAGGGAGCCGCATAGCCTGCTCCCAGGCTATCCGCGATGGTGCGAATTTGATCAATCGATTCCGGTTTTCCGGAAGCAAAACTTCGATGCATGGTATCCGCGCCTTCAGGTTCAACTCCGTATATTTTACATAAAGGTTGTAATTGTTTAACCGCCGAAGCCACGCCCGCGCATAATCCTCCCCCTCCAATCGGCACAATCACAGCGTCCAGATTGGGTGTTTGCTGACAAATTTCCATCCCTAACGTGGCTGTTCCTAATGCGGTCAGCGGTCCTTCAAATGGATGAATAAAACTTCTATTTTCCTGGACCTTAATTTCGTCCGCTTTTTCGTAGGCAGCATGGATATCCTCGGTTAAAACCACTTCTCCTCCATATTCTTTGCAAAGTTGAATCCGAGCTGGGTTGGCTGTTTTTGGCATCGTGACTTTAGCGGAAGTTCCTAATACTCGTGCTGCATAAGCCACGGCGACTGCATGATTTCCCGCGCTCATCGCCGTCACACCATATTTCAAGGCTTCTTTTGAAAGGCCAAGCATGACCATCAGCGCTCCACGCAGTTTAAAAGTGCCGGTGTACTGAAGGATTTCTAATTTTAAAAATACCTGAGTTCCTTCACCAAAAAATTTCTCAGCTGTCTGACCTTGCCATTGCCACATGGGTGTTTCCAAAATAAAAGGATCCAGCTTGACGCGAGCCTCACGAATTTCCGAAAGAGTGGGCGCTTCAATAGTAGCCATAAACGGATCACTTTTTTGGAATGAACAGTTTTTGGCCAATTTTCAAATCGGGCTTGGTTAAATCATTCGCTTCCATCAACGCCTTTTTAGAAACACCATACGCTTTAGCGATCGCTGTCAAAGTGTCCCCTTTCGCGACCACATGCTCTACCCCTTCTTCCACTTTTGATTTGGAAATCTTTTCTTTATCAGGTGGGGGAGGACGTGAAATCTTTTTTGAAAGGCGACTAATTTCGTTGCTTACCTCTTCAACAATAATCTTGCGATCTTGTTCTCTGGCCGTATCGAGTTTTTTAACCAAACCATCTAATCGTTCAATATCTTTCTGATATTGAGTATTCGATTCTCGTGAATCCATCAGATCTTCTTTGAGCCGCGATACTTCCTCTTTAAGAGCGTCGTTCTCTTCTCGCACGGATCGAACATCGGATTGAAGGCCACCGATTTTTTCCTGTAACTGATGAATATCTTCCCGTTGACTCACCTGCTCCTGCCGCATCTCCGTCGATTGACATCCCACGAGGGCGAGAAGGGTAATAGCTCCTGCCTTAAGAACCAGTATGCGAAGAAATTTCATGTCCCGAGCCTATCCGTTTATGAAAAATGTTTCAATCTAGAACCGAGTTCTAAGGAACCGACGTGTTATATTTTTTTTAATGAAAGTCATCAATTAGATTGAACTGCATCTATTGATCGTGTAGGGATTGCTCCCTGATTTTTCATTTTCCTTTGTATGTGAAATCACCTTCCCGATAAAACAGTTGCATGTCATCTGAGCCCATAAAAAGTGAGACTTTACGCAAATCACTGATTGAACGTCGCCTGGCTTTCCCTTTTGAAAATCGAGTAAAAGCGAATCAGGCCATTCAAAAATATATTCTTCAATCATGGGATGATCGCTGGCATACCATTCTGATTTTTGTGAATCGGCCAGAAGAAGTGGCGACCGTTCCTCTGATCAAAGAATGGCTTTCACAGAATAAACGCGTATGTATTCCAGCTTTTGATAAAGAAACAAAACATTATTATCCTTCCGAATTGAAAGATTTCGAAAAAGAGACGGCGCATGGACTATTTGGCATTCTGGAACCAAAAGCATCCGTATGTCGCCCTATTTCTGTAGACGAACTGAATGTGATCTTCGTTCCGGGATTGGCTTTTGATCGTAGAGGCAATCGTCTCGGATATGGTTACGGATATTTCGATGCCATGGGTCGACTATCAAAAGCGATCAAAATAGGTCTTGCGTTCAGTTTTCAACTGGTGGACGTTTTAATTCCTCATCCAGGAGATGTAGCTATGGATCGAATCATTACAGAAAAAGGGGTGATGGAATGTCTCAAACCATAAATATTCTTTTTTCAGGAGATATTGTGGGGGAGCCAGGAAGGCGAGCAATTCATCAATTGCTTCCTAAACTTGTCAAACTTCATCAAGCAGATTTTTGTATTGCTAACGGCGAAAACACGGCTGGCGGTTCCGGAATTACCCCTAAAATTTTTACTGAATTAAGGGAAGCAGGTGTCGATGTGATCACCACGGGCGATCATGTCTGGGATCAAAAAGAAATCCTCCCTTTCATCGGAAATGAACCCCGATTATTGCGTGCTGTAAATTATCCTCCAAAAGTAGTTGGAAAAGGAAGTGTGATCGTTGAATCTCGCGGTTTCAAAATTGCCGTTCTCAATCTCATGGGCCGAACTTTCATGAAAGATTTGGATTGCCCCTTTCGTGCGGCTGAGGAAGAGGTTTCTATTTTACGTCAACAAACCCCGATTATCTTCGTAGATTTTCACGCGGAAACCACTTCAGAAAAAATTGCTTTAGGACGATTTCTTGATGGAAGAGTTTCTGCCGTGATCGGAACTCATACCCATGTTCAAACTGCGGATGAACAGATTTTTCCTCAAGGGACAGCTTTTTTGTGTGATGCCGGCATGACAGGTCCGCATGAATCGGTTTTAGGAAGAGAGATCGAGCCTATCATCAAACGTTTTCTCACACAAGTTCCCCAAAAATTTGAAGTGGCTAAACATAAAATCCGATTCAACGGAGTTCTGGTTCAAATTGATCCAAAAACAGGGCGCGCTTTGAATATTGAACGCTTGAGCGTTCCATTGGAATCTGAAAACGAAAATTTAAAAGACGGAGGTCAAGAATGAACCAACCTAAAAAACTAGTGAAACTCATTCGTTCCATTCCAAAACTTCGTCAGTGGGTTGTTCGAACACAACAATCAGGTTGTCAAATTGCCTTGGTTCCCACCATGGGCGCTTTGCATCAAGGTCACCTTAGCTTGATTCATCGGGCACGTCGTGAGGCAGGCAAAAAAGGGCGAGTGATCGTAAGCATTTTTGTGAACCCCACCCAGTTTAATCAAAAATCTGATTTTCTTCATTATCCAAAACCTCTTGCCGCAGATATGGCTATCTGTCGAGCGGCAAACGTAGATCTTGTTTTTGCGCCCACAGTTCGGAATATGTATCCCACTGATTTTTCGACTTGGGTAGAAGAAAAAAAACTTTCTCTTCCCTTGTGTGGCGCCAAACGGCCAGGTCATTTTCGTGGAGTATGCACCATCGTTCTTAAACTCTTTCATCTTGTCCAACCCGACATCGCAATTTTTGGACAAAAAGATGCCCAGCAAGTGGCGGTCATTCAGCGAATG
This sequence comes from uncultured Verrucomicrobiota bacterium, assembly GCA_964450905.1. Classification (GTDB taxonomy): domain Bacteria; phylum Verrucomicrobiota; class Verrucomicrobiia; order JABWAM01; family JABWAM01; genus CAYVFJ01. The sequence continues at coordinate 3,199 of CAYVFJ010000163.1, read as the reverse complement.
ATTCGAGATTTGAATATTCCAGTGCGGATGATCATCGCGCCCGTCGTTCGTGAAAAAGATGGCCTCGCCATGAGTTCACGAAACCAGCGTCTTACTCCAATAGAACGTCCGCGTGCGATTGCTCTCTACGAAACTTTGCGGCTCGTTCGGTCTTCCTACCAACGAGGAATCAAAAACTCAAGACAACTTAAGAATTTAGCGCGTCAACATTTGATAAAAACACCTGGATTAAAAATTGATTATCTTGAATTCGTGAATGGTTTAACTTTGAAATCCGTGACAACCGTTTCCCGTGGAGATTTGTTTGCCATCGCGGTATTTATTGGAAAGATAAGATTGATCGATCATATACGGTTATAAACTCAAGAATTGAGTGGGAGACCTCTGTTTGATCAGGCTTTTTATTTGCGTCGTCATCATAGAAGTTCTAGGATGATTCCATGAGTGATCTTTCCATCTTCATTCAAGAAATGGGGCGTAAAGCGAAAGCTGCGGCCTTAAAACTCGCGACCATCCCCACGGAAATAAAAAATCGTGCTTTGCAATCCATGGCTCAGGCCATTGAAAAACAGACGCAACCACTGATTGAGGAAAACAAAAAAGATCTCTTTCAAGCGGAGACAGACGGCTTGTCCTCGGCTATGCTGGATCGTCTAAGACTTGATGAAAAGCGAATCCGTGCGATGGCCAAAGGAATTCGTGATGTTTCGACCCTCCCAGATCCCATCGGCGAAATTCTTAAAGATTGGACTCGACCCAACGGCCTGCGCATTCAAAAAGTAAGAGTTCCTTTAGGTGTGATTGGGATTATTTATGAATCACGTCCTAATGTAACTGCAGACTCTGCTTCTTTATGCCTCAAAGCAGGCAATCCATGCATTTTGCGAGGTGGTTCAGAATCGATCCACTCCAATCTTTTCATTGCAAAGATCATGTCTCAGGTTGGTAAAATGGAAGGACTTCCAGAAAACGTCATCCAACTCGTGCCCATGACGGATCGGGCCGTGGTGCGAGAACTGGCGCGGCTAGATCAATATCTATCCTGTATCATTCCACGCGGTGGAGAAGGACTGATTCGGGCAGTGACAAAAAATGCAACTGTTCCAGTGATTAAACATTACCATGGAATCTGTCATGTGTTTGTGGATAAAGCGGCCGATTTTGAGATGGCAAAAAAGATTGTGATTAATGCGAAATGCCAGCGCCCAGGCACTTGCAACGCCATGGAAACACTTCTGATTCACCGGGATATTGCCCCTTCGTTCCTTCCACTCATTGCAAAAGATCTCATCGATCAGAAGGTAGAACTACGATTGGATGAATCCGCTCACGCAATTCTTGAAAACTCAAAACTCAATCCTCAATCCTCCTCCGCTAAGGCTATGGCGGACAAGAACTCAAAACTCTTTCGCAAAGCGAAAGAAGCCGACTGGCGCACAGAATATTTAGACCTCATTTTATCCATTCGCATCGTCGATTCTCTCAATCAAGCGATGGAACATATCAACACTTACAGTTCGGCTCATTCGGATACCATTGTGACGAACGATAAGATTGCCGCAGGTCGATTTCTTGCGGAAGTAGATTCCGCAACGGTTTTTCATAATGCTTCAACTCGTTTCAATGATGGCGCTGAATTTGGAATGGGCGCGGAAATTGGAATTAGCACCGATCGTCTTCACGCGCGCGGCCCCATGGCCTTGGAAGAATTAACCACCTACAAATATCTCATCCACGGAAACGGTCAGATTCGCGAATAGCCCTTTTACCTCTCTTTTATTGACAAAACATAAATATAGTATACATTGAATATCGATGTATGAAGAAAATATTTCGCGATTTTTCAACCTACGATTGTTTTGAGGTGATTCGCTTTGATGGAGCCTAGACTTCGCCACGGATTCGATCATGGATCCCACTCAAGAAGTCGGAACTCCGAATTTTTAACTTTCCTGTCACCCTTCAGTGGTGATAACTTCTAAGTGAATTTAGTATGATCATAGATGTCGGTGGGCTTAAAAAGTAATGATTCTTTGTTGGACGCGATGCTTCAATTGCCGGAGGTGAATTCCCTCGCGGAACGATTGAAGAAGGGTGAGGTGTTGTCTCTTCATGGAATGGCGGAAGCCGGCAAACCTTTTGTCGCAAGCCTCTTGGCTTCTGCCGCGCAATCTGCACTTTGTCTTCTATCCTCCTCAGTCAAACAACAAGATTATTTATATTCGGAGATCTCCGCCTTGCTTTCGGCGATGAAAAAAAATGGCGGGCAATCCCTTCAAGTTTTTCATTTTCCGGAGACGGAATTTGTTTGGACACAGAAAATCGTTTCGTCGGACCAGCCCTTACCTGATCCTGAAGCTTTTGCTGAAGTTTTAAATGTTCTTCGTGGATTGCAAACAAGCAAAGCTCTTTCGCTAATCGTCACCACCCAAAAAGCCGCGCTTCAAAACTTGCCTTCTCCAAAAACACTCGATTCTATCACTCGATTTCTTCGAGTGGGCGATGGTATGGAGATGGATGTTTTAGCGACCGAATTGGCAAGTCAAGGTTACGAAAATGAAGCGCAAGTTTCTGGACGCGGTCAATTCGCGCGGCGCGGCGGTATTTTGGATGTGTTCCCTTTTCAAGGTGACACCGCGGCGAGAATTGAGTTTCATGGAAATGAAATTGAATCGATTCGTTTTTTTGATGTGGATACTCAAACATCGGTTACTACCGTTTCGGAAGTGGAGATCACGGGATTGGGCTCCGCAACTTCTGAAGAAAATCGATCATGCCTGACAGATTATTTGCCGAAAGACCATTTGGTTTGGCGTGAATCTTTGGATCCTAATGAACCCGTGAAAATTGGTTTCGCGAATGCTGTTGGAAAACATACCGAAGTGATCCTCGATATCTTTGGGCACGATTTTTTAACGTCCTCCTCAATCGATTCCGTTTTACGAGAGCAACGGCATGAACTTTTAATTCGTCACTGGAAAGATTGGATCATCGCAGGATATCAGATGATGGTTTGTTGTAATAATGAAGGGGAAGAGAAACGTCTGCGAGAGTTGGTTTCTCATTCGATGGATCTCAGTCCAGGAATTCAATGGTTTCAGGCTCCTTTGTTGCGTGGGATTTTGTGGCCCGCGGCTAAACTGGTTGTCCTCAGTGATGCTGAGATTTTTGGGCGTTACCAAACGTTACGAATGATTCG
>CAYVFJ010000162.1:0-3966 GCA_964450905.1 uncultured Verrucomicrobiota bacterium | reverse complement strand
GAACCATCTAAACCGGCAAATTGTTCTTCGTTTAAAATAAAATCTTGCTGAGTTCGAAGAAAATCTTGAATCGCTTTTGAACCTTCTTCTCCATATTGCTGAAGCTGTTGGAGTCGGGCGATGATCTTGGAGGCATTGATGGGAACCATATCCGAATGTTCCATTTCAGTTAAAAGATGTTCGATCACTTCCCTTGCATTTTGAGGGGCAGGACTGTCCTCAAGTCTACTCTTATCCAAATGACCCGTTAAAGAACGTTTCCATTTTGTTGAATCACTTTCCATTTTTACGCTGCTCATGACCTCTTTTTTGTCATTCAACGATTGATATAGGATCACGCCCGAAGTGGTTCCAATTCCAAAAAGAACAAGAAACGTCATGGCGACAAACGCCAGTTTTTTTGCAAACAAAGTATTTGTTATTTCATCTACAAGAGAATGAACTTTCGATGAAATCAATCCTTCTGCTGCATCTCCTACGGCTGGATCAATCATGGACATAGCGACTTCACTTGTTGAAACGACCAGATCGGGGGACATGGTTGCGCTGCTTGCATTTTCGGATAAAAGCGCTCCAAGTGTGCCTATGGAAAGGGCGATGCCTTTACGGTTTAAAAGTTCTTTCAGACGAACCTTTGCTCGTTTGAGACGGATCGTAAAGGTAGCCTGAGGCACTCCGAGAATTTGGGCGGCTTCCTTATAAGTTTTTCCTTGGAGATAACAAAGAACCAGAGGCAGACGATATTTCTCGGGCAACCGATTTAATTCAGCATCAAGAACTGGCCTTAATTCAATCCACATCGAGTCTGATTCGGGATTATTTTTGGTAGGCATATCTTCCTCCTTCATTTTATTTTCATAGTTCTTTCTTGTTATGATTTGTCTTCTGAGATTAGAGGCAGAGTTTAACGCAACTTTATAAAGCCAACCGGCAACTGTATTCCATTCCTTCATTTCATTGGCTTTTCTGGCGAGAACAAGGAAAGTCGCTTGAGCCGCATCATTGGCATCATGAGAGTTTTCGAGCACACGAAGACACACCCCCATGACCAGCGTTTGATGTCGCTTCATCAGCTCTTCAAAAGCTTTCTGTCTATTTTCGGAAACAAACTGTTCTAAAAGCTGTCCATCCGTTGTTTCCATAATTCGTCCCATTGAAAACCAACCCTAATACGTTTGTGCGTTCACCATGATGCCTGGATAAACCCAACCTGCGGAATCCCAGGCATAAACAAAATAGAAATATCGAGTTTGAGGTGTTAATTTCGTGTCACTATAAGTTGTGACATTTGCATCAACTTTTGTATACCAGTTATACGATCCATCCGCTGGAGCTGGATCCATACGATATATCTCGAACGAAAGTTCATGATCAGAACGATCTGTCCAGGAAAGATCTATTTGATTTTCTGAAACCACAGTTGCCATCAGATTTGACGGAGCGGAGGTGGTTATGATACTCAACTCATTGGAACTGGCTGAATCTCCCACATTGTTGATTGCTCGCACTTGATAAGTATATTGGGTGTCGGATAACAAATTGATGTCATGATAAGACGTCTCATTAATTCCAGTCGTAGCAATGATCACAAAAGGACCATTCTCTATTTTGCGTTCAATTTTAAAACCGGTCTCGTTCACGGAGTTGTCCGTCCATGAGAGATCTATTTGAGCGATTGAAGATTCTTGACCTACTAAATTGGAGGGCTCTTCTGGAAGTGAAGAGGACGGCATAGTTACGCTCACGATCGTGGATAAGGAATAACCTCCCAAGCCCGCGGCAAAAACATTGTAAGTGTATTGCGTGTCTGGCATCAGGTCGCTATCGCTATAAGATGTCACACTCTCATCTACACTCGCTAAATAAAAGAAAGTGGGATCATTGCCGATGCTACGATAGATATGAAAAACAGCTTCATTATCGGAATGATCAGTCCAAACAATGTCAATTTGGTTGTTTGATACCACCTGGGTCATCAAACTTGAAGGAGCAAGTGGTTCTAATGGAGTTACTAGATTTGAATAAGCTGAATCACCCGCTTCATTCGTCGCGCTCACCCGATAGGAAAATGACCCCACAGCAGCCATCTCAACATCGCTGTAATTTTTTACATTGGAATCAACGGTCGCAATCTGGACAAAATCACCTTCATTTAAGGAACGCTCAATTTTAAAACCGGTTTCATTTGTCGATCGATCTTCCCAAGTAAGATCAATCTGACTGTTTGATGGAGAAATGGCTGTCAAATTTAATGGAACATCAGGAATTGTAGTCGCAGATGATGGTGGCTTCTCATTAATTGAAATAATAGGAATAATAGGAATATTGCTGGGCGTTATCGGCGTCGGAATCTGTGTATCTGTGTCTCCCACGTTAGTTGCTAGCGGATTAACAGTAACTATCACGTCATCAAATCCAAATAATTCTCCATCATCAGCGGTGAGACGTAATACATAATCTCCTTCCATAGCAAAGTTCACCGTCGTGTTCACCGCGTTGATATCATCGAAAATAACATTTCCAGGACCACTTACTTTGCTCCACGTAACTGTGACTGAACCCGGTGGATTTGGTAATCCATCGTCTGTGACAGCCCCATCTAAAACACTGGGTACATCCAGTTGAACGATTTGATCCAATCCTGCATCAACCACGGGAATAAGATTGGGGGGAGGAAGGGGGGGAGGAACATAAACGGACTGCAAAGCTTTCAAGGCATTAAGACGTCCTCCTGTAACACATTTTCCGGAAAGTGAAGGAAGCTGATCCACAGTTGTCATCACGGTATTTTTAATCTCGGAATGGCTTAAACCTGAATTCCACGACTTTAAAAGCGCGCAAACACCTGAAACATACGGAGTAGCGACAGAAGTGCCGCTAAGCATTTGATAACTCACCGAATAACCTTTTTGAATCATCATCGATGTCATGACTGTAGGAAAAACGCTAAAAATATTTTTTCCAGGTGCCGCTAGATCCACTGTCGTTATTCCATAATTAGAAGCTTGAGGGGGATTGAAGATTGCTAAAGCATCACTTTGATCGGTGGCAGTTACCACGATGATATTCGGATTGTCATATCCGGAGGGATAATGAGGTGAAACATCCGTATTGATTCCTGCATTTCCAGCAGAAGTGACAAAAAGAATGCCGTGACTATCCGCATCAGTGATCGCATCTTTAAGAGCTTGCGAAAAACTACTGGTTCCCCATGAGTTAGATGTTAAAACCACGCCCATCTTGGTTGCGTAATAAACCGCATTCATCGCATCCGTTAAAGCGCCTGACGCGTTGGCATTAGAAAATTTAAGTGGAAGGATCGAAACCTTCCAACAAACACCCACAACCCCTTGTCCATTATTTCCAAGAGCGCCGATTGTTCCGGCTACATGCGTGCCATGAAAATGATCGTCCATCGGATCATTATCATCATTGGCAAAATCCCAACCTCGAATATCATCCACAAAACCATTGCCATCGTCATCAATCCCATTTGCAGGAATTTCACCAGGATTATTCCAAATGTTCGCAGCTAAATCCGGATGGTTATAATCCACACCAGAATCAATCACGCCCACAGTCACCGTTTTACTTCCAGTAGTCATGTCCCATGCCTCCGGCATGTCGATATCCGCATCCGGCAAGCCTACGATCCCATTCACGGTTTGCCCGTCGTTACTCAATCCCCAAAGTTGTGAGAAACTACTGTCATCCGGTAAAGTGGCATCCAGTTGAGCGATATAATCTGGTTCTGCGTAAGCAATGACAGAGATTTCCTGACGATAAGCATCTAAGGCTTTGGTGAGACTGTCGACATCATGATCACTGAATTCCACGATATAAGTATTTGGCGCCAACATTTTCTTTAAAATTTTTGCATCATACTTCTCATTCATTTCGTTCAAAGCATTCTCGTTCATCCCAGAAACCAATTTGACAATCATATGATCCGCTACCATCACCTCT
>CAYVFJ010000161.1:0-8352 GCA_964450905.1 uncultured Verrucomicrobiota bacterium | reverse complement strand
ATTCCCGGATGGGGAGTTGAAAAATCTAGGATGTCTGGACTCCTCAGAAAAAGAGATCGCCAGCCCTGGCCGTTTCTGGGCTTTCCGAGAATCCCTCCCCCACTGTCTGAATCGCAGAACTTGCATTTTCTAACTAGTTGGTTTATCTAGTCAGTATGAAAATGTTGGAAATTGGAGCATTTGAAACCAAAACACATCTCTCGTCTTTATTGGAAAAGGTCCAACGAGGAATGGCATTTTATATTACAAAACGAGGAAAACGAGTCGCTGTATTACAACCATGCGATGTTCGGAAATATCGTTCCATGGGGCCAGAGGAATTGTTAAGTCGTTTTCGTGCCATTCGTGAGGCAAGCAAACCGGGGAAGGAAAGCGCGAGAGAACTTATTGAAATGGGTCGTCGATTTTGAAAACAGTCGTTATTGATGCTTCTTTTAGTGCAGCCTGGTTTTTGAAAGATGGGCATTCTCATCAGACAGGAAAAGTGCTAGAGCTTTTTCTTAAGGGCGCCTTGGGATTTTGGATCCCATCGCTGTGGTTTTACGAAATCACGAATTTATTGATTCAGGCTCACACTCGTTCTCGAATTCAAAATTCCAATTTGGAAGAAGCCCTCGATTTAATGGGTCATTTACATTTGAAGATGGATGAACCCGATGCCGTCATGAGCCGTCGAGTTTGTCGTTTTGCTCAACCATTTAATCTTTCTGCGTATGACGCTGCTTACTTTGAATTGGCTGATCGCCTTCAAAATACCGCTTTTAACTTTCGATAAAAAGTTGATCGCGGATAAAGGTTGATTATGAGAACGAAATTTCTGGTTTTATGTGTCCTTTTCAATTTTGTGTTCCAAACTCACGCCATGAAACTTGGTATCGATCTTCTTGAAGAAGATTCATTTAAAATGATTGACGGAAAAAAAATTGGTTTGGTCGCTCATCCTGCAAGTGTTAATTCAAAATTAATAAGCGCTATTGATATTCTTCGACAAACTGATCGATGTAAACTGGTCGTATTATTCGGTCCTGAGCACGGAGTTTACGGTGATGAATATGCCGGAATATCCATCCCTAACCGGACTGATTCACGAACAGGTCTACCCATCTATTCTCTCTATGGTAAAACACGTAAACCTACACCGGAAATGCTCCGAGGATTAGACGCTTTAGTTTTTGATTTACAAGATATTGGGTCACGAAGTTATACCTACATCAGCAGCATGAAATATTGCTTAGAAGCATGTGCGGATGCCGGAATCGATTTTGTGGTTCTGGATCGTCCCAATCCACTTGGAGGAGAGCGCGTTGAAGGACCGATGCTCGAAAAAGAATTTGAATCTTTCATCGGTTTGCTTCCGGTTCCTTATCTTCATGGCATGACTATGGGTGAATTAGCTCAAATGATGAAAGAAGAAATAGCGCCTCATTATCAAAAGCTTCGGATAGTAAAAATGTCCGGCTGGAAGCGTGAAATGCTATGGGAAGATACTCGACTGGATTGGGTGCCTACTTCTCCTCATATCCCGCAAGCATCTTCTTGTCTCTTTTATGCTGCTACAGGTATTCTCGGAGAATTAGGGCAGTTATCAAATGGCGTGGGTTACACACAACCTTTTGAATGGGTAGGCGCGCCCTGGATTAAAGGAGAAATTTTAGCAGAAGCGATGAATCATTATTGGAAATCTCCTCAGATCTATTATAAAACGATGATTTCAAAAGAATCTCTTCCAAAGGACGTCGAACCTTTACCCTTTCCAAGAGGAGTGCAATTTCGAAGCGCGTGTTTTAAACCATTCTACAGTGCTTTTAAAGATTTGGGCTGTGAAGGAGTTCAACTTTATATTCATCCCAAAGAGACAGAGAATCTGGTAGAAATCAATTTCCGTGTCCTGTGGGCATTGGATGCGCCAAAACTTTTTCGTCAGGCATCTAAAGACCAAATTTCGATGTTCGATAAAGCTTCTGGCACCGATCAACCTCGCAAATGGCTGATCGAAGGACGTGATCTCAACCAACTCTTCGGTGAATGGAAATCTTCCTGCAAAAAATTTAGAGAAACACGGCAGAAATTTTTATTGTATGATTAATCATTTGATCCTTTTTTTCTGCAATGATCCACCTCCTTTTTAATAGTGATGATTTTGGGAAAACGCATGACGTCAATATGGCCGTCTTAAAAGCTCATCGTGAAGGAGTTCTTGGAAGCGCCAGTCTGATGGTTACAGGGGATGCCTTTTCGGAAGCTGTCGAAATGGCTCGGTCATATCCATCCCTTAAAGTGGGATTACATTTAGTGCTTTGTGATGGCAAACCATTGCTACCACCCAGCCAAATTCCTGACCTGATAGGATCGAGCGGTTTATTTTTGGATCCCGCTACCGTGGGAATTCGAATCGCTTTTTGCAAAAAAGCTAGACTTCAAGCTGCGGCCGAAATGGAAGCGCAATTCAAAGGCTTTATAAAAACAGGTCTCTTTCCAGCACATATCGATGGTCATCATCATCTTCATATGCATCCGTTTATTTTTTCCGAATGTATTCGTTGGGGAGAAGAACTTGGATTTAAACGGATTCGTGTGGCTCGTGAGTTTGGCAATCCTTTGCCTCCGCGAAGAGATTGTCAGAAGTTTTTCTCCAAGCTTTTCCGTCACCTTATTTTTCAAGGTCTATCTATTGCTTGTGATCGATTATTATTTTCATCTTCATTACAAAGGTTGGATGGCGTTCTTGGTCTTTGGGAAAACGGACGTATGAGCGAAGACTATTTACTCCGTGCCATTTCTCAAATTTCATCAGGCACCTGGGAGGTCTATGTTCATGTAGGTTCGGAGGGGGCAGAAGAAGAGCTTCCCGCCTTATTGAGTCTACAACTCAAAAAAATGTTGGAACAACAAAAGATCAAGAACCTTTAATTTTCATTGTTTGAAATTCAAAGGCATGGTTTGATCTGTCTACTATGACCAAAACACTCCTTTTTATGACTTTAGCTACTATCGCAGGTGTGGCCGGAGATTTGCTTCTTAGTAAAGGAATGAAAGATATTGGCGATGCTTCAGATCTTCAGCTTAAAACAACCGTCCCATTTATCCTTAAAGTGATGAGTTCACCTAAAATATGGTTGGGCACAGCTTGTCTTGCGGCCTTCTTTTTTATTTGGATCACGGTTTTATCGTGGGCAGAACTTAGTTTTGCGCTCCCTCTTCAAGCGCTCACTTTTATTATCACACCCATTTTAGCTCAAATGTATCTGAACGAACAAGTTTGTGCGATACGATGGACTGGTACGATTCTCATTTCAATTGGAGTGGCGTTGGTTACTTGGAAAAGTTGACAATATATCCGTTTCGTATAGACTGTACGTTATGAAACATTTTATTTCTTCTGTTGTGGCAAGAAATCATTTTGCAGATCTTTTAGGTAAAGTTGCTTTTGCACATGATGAGTTTATCATTACCAAGCAGGGTAAGCCTGTAGCTCGGTTAGTTTCTCTGGAAAGGGAAGGATCCGGAGGTATTTCGTCACAACCATCGCGTTTGGCTGACGTTAAAGGTTGGCTGGAAGATGATGATCCTTACTTTCGATCCGTAGAATTGGCACGTAAAATTAGCCGAAACGAAAGGGTTCGCAACCCTTTTGGCAACGACTAATTTTTATGTACCTTTTGGATACGAATATTCTAAGCGAAGTGCTTAGGAAAAAACCGAACCCTAATCTTACAAAGAACCTAAAACACATCACCGTTTCTACAGCTTTTTCAAGTGTTATTTCACTTTTTGAAATTCGATTTGGAGTGATGCTTCGGCAAAATGATACAAATATTTTTTGGAATCGTATTGAGTCATCCATCATTCCTCTTGTCCAATGGCTCGATCTTAACTCTTCCATTGCAAAACGAGCGGGAGACATTGCTGCTCTTTTACAAGCTCATGGAAATTTTATAGGAATCAACGACTGTCTTATCGCCGCAACAGCGTTGGAACATAATTTTGTATTGGTGACTCGCAACACAGTTCATTTTCAGCGCATTGGTAAATTAGCGATTGAAAATTGGTTCTTATAAAAATAGTTCTAAATTATTATTCATCGCGTTTATGCAATCGTATTCATCTTTCGGCAAAGGGCTCACTGGCAAAGAGCTCGATGAGTTATGTGTCCATACAATCCGCACCCTTTCGATGGATGCGGTTCAAAAGGCGAATTCGGGTCATCCCGGTCTTCCCATGGGTTGCGCCGATTTTGCTTATGTGCTCTGGACACAATTTCTCAGACATAACCCCGCAAATTCGCAGTGGCCTAATCGGGATCGTTTTGTTCTCTCAGCGGGCCATGGTTGTATGCTTCTCTACAGTCTTCTTCATCTTTGCGGATACAAAGTTCCTATGGAACAACTTCAACAGTTTCGTCAATGGAATAGTATCACTCCGGGTCATCCCGAATTTGGTCTTACACCGGGTGTCGAAACCACTACAGGCCCACTTGGTCAAGGCGCTGCCAATGCGGTTGGAATGGCTATTGCCGAAGAATATTTAGCCGCTCAATTCAATACCCATGAACATCAAGTTGTCGATCATTATACTTACGCCATTTTAGGAGATGGCTGTCATCAGGAAGGTGTTGCCGGTGAAGCCATCTCTTTGGCGGGACATCTTGGTCTAAGCAAACTCATTTTCTTTTATGATTTTAATCAGATCACCATCGAAGGCAAAACCGATCTAGCCTATAGCGATGATGTCGCAGCCCGTTACAAAGCTTATCACTGGCATGTTCAAGAAATTGACGGTCATGATCGCGTTGCTTGTGCCGCTGCCCTCCGAGCAGCTCAAGAGGCAAAAGATCGTCCGAGTGTCATCATTGGTAAAACCACGATCGGCTACGGCAGCCCACATAAAGCCGGAACACGGGAAGCCCACGGCGAAGCTCTGGGTGTTGATGAAGTCAAAGCCACCAAGAAAAATCTTGGTTGGCCGGAGGACGTTCAATTTTTGGTTCCGGATGTGGTTCGTGAGAAATTTACTGAAATTCAACACAAAGGCATGGAGACGGAAGCTATCTGGAAAAAAACATTTGAAACATGGAAATCGATCCATCCGGATAAAACTAAACTTTGGAATATTCATTGGAATCGAGAAATTCCTTCGGATCTTGGATCTAAAATGCCCAAGGTCGATCCTTCGAAACCTCAAGCGACACGAAATGCAGGAGGTGAAGTTCTTAAAACTTTGATGGGAATCGTTCCTCAAATAGTGGGGGGCGCAGCCGATCTTTATCCATCGACTAAAACTTATATTAAAGAATACGGTTCTTTTTCGAAAACCAATCGCAGTGGACGCAACTTTCATTTTGGAATTCGCGAACATGCCATGGGATCGATCATCAATGGAATGGCTTACCACGGCGGCTTGATTCCATTTGGCTCCACCTTTTTTGTGTTCCTAGATTATATGCGTCCACCGGTAAGATTGGCGGCTCTTAGTCATTTACCAGTGATTTATGTTTTTACGCATGATTCCGTTTTTGTTGGAGAAGATGGTCCTACCCATGAGCCTGTTGAACATTTAGCATCGCTTCGAGCCATTCCGAACATGACGGTGATTCGTCCTGCCGACGCCAACGAAACGGCATGGGCATGGATTGTTGCTTTAGAAAATACTCATGGTCCAACGGCCATGATTCTTACCCGTCAAAATGTTCCGGTTCTTGATCAAACGAAACATCCGAGCGCAGAAAATCTTAGAAAGGGGGGATACGTTTTAGTGGAAGATGTCGAAGCTCAAATCACCATTCTAGCAACCGGTTCTGAGGTTTGTGTGGCTTTGGACGCCGCAACCAAACTTAAAGCGGAAGGAATCGCTGCTCGCGTGGTTAGTTTCCCGAGCTGGGAACTTTTTGAAAAACAATCTCTCACCTATCGTCAGCAAGTTTTTGGTAAAACAAAAAAGCGAGTGGCTATTGAAGCAGGAATTTGTCAGGGCTGGGAGCGTTACATAGGTTCCGAAGGACTTTTTTGTGGATTAGATCGTTTTGGCGCCAGCGCTCCCTATCAAGTGATTGCCAAAGAACTTGGATTTACGGGCGAAGCGATTGCCGCAAAAGTCAAAAATTGGTTGAGCGTTGAGTAGAACTGCCAAATTTCAGACTTTGTGAAAATTTTCACAAAGTCATTGACGTGCCTTTTGATGGATGTTAGAATTCTTGCGAGGTTGTATAAAACTTATTTAAAAACAAATATTACTCAATAAAACTATGATGACTCGTGTTCTTACATTCGTTGCTTGTGTGTTATTCGCTGGAAATGTGGCTTCTCTCCTTGCGGAAGATAGCGGCATTATTTTTGGGAGAGTAACTTTAACAGGAAAAGCCCCACCAGAATCTCCAATCAAATTGGATGCCTTTGCAGACTGTAAACCTTTACACAAAGATCCTTTGTCCACTCGTCGTTATGTGGTCGACGCAAATGGCGGACTAGCCAATGTATTTATTTACGTCAAAGATGGATTAGGATCAAAGAAGTTTGCTCCTCCCACAACACCTGTTGTTTTGGACCAACAACAATGTCTTTATCATCCGTATGTATTGGGAATTCAAGTGGGTCAATCTTTAACGATTAAGAATAGCGATACCTTTATGCACAATGTTCATGGGGGATCAGCGGGGAGTAAAAATCCTGAATTTAACGTGGGACAATCCAGTAAGGGAATGGAAACCGAAAAGAAATTCACCAAGACCGAAGTCTTTTTTTCACTTAAATGCGATGTTCATCCGTGGATGTTTGCTTACGTAGGAGCGGTGGATCACCCTTTCTTCGCGGTTTCAGGAACGGACGGTAACTTCAGGATTTCTCATTTACCGGACGGAGAATATACGCTTGCAGCCGTTCACCCAAAAGCGGGAGAAAAAACCGCCAAGGTCAAAGTGGTCGGTGGAGAAGTCAAAGCAGACTTTCAATTTGAGCCGAAAGCTCAGTAATATTGGGTTTTTAATATTGCGTTGTGAAAGTCATCTAGGTTTATGAAAACATCCGCACAAGAAATTCATGGCGTCCCTTTGGAGCATGTTCATCATCATACGCACCCAAGCGGGCATCGTGAAGGACTCAGTTTTTGGCGGAAATATATTTTTGCGACCGATCACAAAATGATTGGCCTTCAGTATATGTACACCGGGTTGATTTTTTGTTATTCGGCTTTTTCCTCATGATGCTCATGCGCTGGCAGCTTGCTTATCCTGGAAGGCCCCTGCCAATCATAGGTGGATTGATCGGACAGATTTTTGGAAAAGATAGTATGCCCAACGGGATGATGTCATCCGATTTCTATAATTCTTTAGGCGCGATGCATGGCACGATCATGGTTTTTTTAGGAATTGTGCCTCTTGCTTTCGGCGCTTTTGGTAATTTTGTGGTGCCCCTACAAATTGGGGCGCCTGACATGGCTTTTCCAAAAGTGAATGCAGCCAGTTATTGGGCATTATTTTTGGGTGGAGTGACAATGTTTACTAGTTTTTTTCTACCTGGCGGCGCGGCTAAGTCTGGTTGGACATCTTATGCACCTTTAGCCGATATCGATTCCTCTATGGGCCAAACTTTTTGGTTAATCGGAATGGTTTTTTTGATTACCTCTTCGCTCTTGGGCGCTGTTAATTTTATTTCAACCATCATTCAGTTGCGGGCTCCGGGGATGACCTGGATGCGATTGCCATGGTTTGTTTGGACACAATTTGTGACGGGCTTTCTTTTGCTTCTGGCTTTTCCACCGTTGGAAGCTGCGGGCGTGATGCAACTCATGGATCGGCTTGCCGGAACCAGTTTCTTTCTTCCCAGTGGATTGGTAGTTGGAGGAAATCCTTTTCCAGTGAGTGGCGGTGGGTCTCCTTTATTGTGGCAACATCTTTTCTGGTTTTTGGGACATCCAGAAGTTTATGTACTGATTTTACCTGCGATGGGAATTGTTTGTGAAATCATTGCCAACAACACGCGTAAACCTATCTGGGGCTATAAATCTTTGGTTTATTCAGTGTTAGCAGTTGGATTTCTGTCGTTTATTGTCTGGGCGCATCACATGTACATGACCGGCATGGGACAAACGATCAGCACTTTTTTTCAAACAACCACTGTTTTAATCTCGATTCCGTCCATGGTCATTCTTACAGCTCTCATTATTTCTCTATGGGGCGGTTCTATTCGATTTAATACGCCGATGCTATTTGCTTTAGCGTTCATTCCTATGTTCGGAATTGGTGGGCTTACCGGATTACCATTGGCATTCAATGCCATTGGGTTGGCATTGCACGATACTTATTATGTCATTGCCCACTTTCATTACGTGGTTGCGCCAGGAACGATCTTTGGTCTTTTT
>CAYVFJ010000160.1:0-2810 GCA_964450905.1 uncultured Verrucomicrobiota bacterium | reverse complement strand
CGGATGAATCCTCAATTAGATCAAGCGTCGATCTTACAAGCCCGCGGCGCATTTGATCCCTCTTTGTCTTTTTCACCTAAATATGGTGAGAAAAATACGTCGCTCGATCCTTCTTCCGTGACTTCCACACTTCCTTCTTCTCGAACAACGACTTACTCGGCTGGGATTGATGGGAAAATTCCGTTTGGAACAACCTATGACTTTGGATTAGACACAAGCAACGCGCAAACGGCTTCCAAATCTTTTCGTGATGAATACAGCACCTTTTGGGGTCTAACGCTTACCCAACCGTTGCTCAAGGGATTTGGTTTCGATAATCAATTGAACACAATTCGTGTGGCCAGAAAATCCAAAAATATTTCTGATGAAGCATTTTCTCTGAAGGTGATGGATATTGTCACTCGAATTAAGGCCGCGTATTACAATCTCTTTCAATCCATCGAGGAAAGAAAGGTTCAATTGCAAGGATTAGAATTAGCCGCAAAACAACTCAAAGATGATCGTATTCGCGTTGAAGTAGGAGTCAAAACGCCTCTGGACGTCACGCAAGCTGAAGCCAAAGTGGCTGCACGCGAACTTTCTCTCATTGGCGCGGATCAGGATATTAAAACGAAAATGAATGGTTTACGAAAACTGATTTCACAAAATGTATCTGAAATTCGAAATCGTCTTCTTTGGCCGGTGGATGCCTTAAGTGATGCTCCTCTTTCTTTGGGAGATGAAGATGAAATCATCGCCAGAGCCATCGAAAATCGTCCCGAATATCGTCAGGCAAAACTGGCTGTGGAGAAAGAACATCTTCAATTGAAATTTGCAGAGAATCAAAAGTATCCTCAAATTGATTTAACAAGCACCTATGGATACAACGGAATCAGTCGTGATTTTGCTCAATCCATTAATTTAGAGGCCGATGATTGGAACGTAGGATTCACGGTTCGCATGCCATTACCCGATCAAACGAACAAAGGAAAATTTGAAGCGGCTGTTCTTTCAAAAGAGAAAGCTCTTTTAAATCTTAAACAAAATGAGCAAACCATTCTTGTTGAAGTGGATAACGCTTTAGAAACTGTTCGAAGCAAATATAACAGTATTGCGGCGAGTCGAACGGCCAAACGCGCGGCAGAACAAGCTTTAAAGGCCTCGATGGAAAAGTTGAAAACGGGGACCGCAACTAGTTTTGAGATTTTAGATCTTCAAGATAAACTAACCACCTCTCAATCACAGGAAATTCGGGCGTTGGTCGAATATAATATTGCCGTGTCAGAACTGCATAAAACCCAGGGAACAACACTCAAGGAGAATGAGATCGAGTTGGTGAAGTAGTCAACAGTCCACGGGTGCTGTCATTCATAAATTTCCATACTAGCTGAATCTGGATTTATGACCATTTCAATATGACATTTCCTTCTGTTCTAAATCCCTTGACGCGCGTTCATTTGATTTTGATCCTTTTGGTCTTGTGGAGAGATCCACAGTCAGGACTGGCTTCGATGGATTTTCTCACTGATAACCCTAAAATCACCATCCAGGTGAATGAAGAAGTTTTTGGAGTCTTGAACAAAGATGACCAACACAAAACAACCAAGGCGATTGAACTGATTCATTTTCTCTCGAAGGAATGGCAAAGAAAATTTGGATCTCTCCATCATCATCTCAAAATTAACCTCGTCCCAACTCAACGACAGATTGATGTGTCTGGCAATCGCATGGAAGGAGTATGGGCTTGGAAATCTTTTTCTAATGAAGAAGGCTCGATCGTGCTCGGTATTATAGGTGATCTATACGTAAACCTGAATTCGACTTATGTCTCTCAGGAAGCTCTGATCGCTCATGAAGCGTCCCACGCTTTTCTGATCGCTTACAAACCCGTTCTTTTGGATCGGGCCAGTGATTTTGGAACCTACAACGAGGGTCTTGCCGAACTGTTCTCTTTAGAATACGAACCGAACCCATGGAAAAATTGGAGAAAACTAGTGGTTGCTCATCGCTTTAATGAAAGTTTTGATCCAAAACTCCTTTCCGGATATGGCCGCCGTATTCTTACTGTGCTTGAAAAAAAACCTGTGATGCCTCACGACACGGGCTTCTTTTTTTTACAGGTCGTTCGTGATGGCAAAGTAGATCTGGAGAAAGATTTAAAGGAATGCACCAATCAGTCTATCGAAAAAGAAGTCGATCAATGGCTGGATCGTAATCGGGATGACTATGATTTAAGAAGAGTCTGGGAATAGCGCGCTTTTTTCTTGCTTATGCAATGTCTAGCATGGCTAATAGCGCGATGAAATACGCCGCTTTTTTCAGAAGTTGAATGTCACAAAGATCCATTGAATATGATTCAAGCTAATAACCTTGTTAAATGTTATGCGGGATTCACGGCCATTCACGGATTGACCTTTTCTGTTGAGAGGGGTGAGATCGTCGGCTTCTTGGGGCCCAATGGCGCGGGTAAAAGCACGACGATGAGAATTCTTTCCTGCTTTATGCCAGCAACCTCCGGTAATGCACTTGTGGCAGGGTTTGATATTCATGAGCAATCATTAGAAGTGCGACGTCGCATTGGTTACATGCCAGAAAATGTGCCGCTCTATCCTGAAATGCGTGTTCATGAATATCTCCATTTTCGAGCGGCCCTTAAAGGCGTGCCGCGTTCCAAACGTCGTTCTCAAGTGCAAACCGTCTGTGAACAATGCGGGATTACTGATGTTTTTCATAAAATGATTGGGCATCTTTCCAAAGGATATCGTCAACGAGTTGGATTGGCAGACGCGTTGGTTCATGATCCAGAATTGATTATTTTGGATGAACCGACG
>CAYVFJ010000159.1:0-5383 GCA_964450905.1 uncultured Verrucomicrobiota bacterium | reverse complement strand
CCACTTCAGCAACCAGTTTAACGCTGATGCGAGCGTGATGATTGGCGTTCTTCAGGTCATGAATCAACTGAGCAAGATCTTCGATGGAATAAATATCGTGATGAGGCGGCGGCGAAATCAATCCCACACCAGGTGTGGAATAACGTACCTTAGCGATCCACGGATAAACTTTTCCGCCAGGCAATTGACCACCTTCTCCAGGTTTGGCGCCTTGTGCCATTTTGATTTGAAGTTCTTTCGCCTTCACCAGGTAAAGGCTGGTAACGCCGAATCGTCCAGAAGCCACCTGCTTGATGGCGCTGTTGCGTGAATCACCATTGGCATCGAGCGTGTAACGCGCAGGATCTTCCCCACCTTCTCCCGTGTTGCTTTTTCCCCCAATCCGGTTCATCGCGATCGCCAGACTCTCATGAGCTTCCTTGCTGATTGAACCATACGACATGGCGCCCGCTTTGAAACGTCTCACGATGGATTCCACGGATTCCACTTCCTCAATAGGAATGGGTTTACGCGTGAACTTAAAATCCAATAATCCACGCAGCGTGCAATACTTCTTCGACTGGTTGTCTACTAACTCCGAATATTCTTTGAAGGTTTTATAATCATTGGCGCGGCATGCATGCTGCAATTTATGAATGGTTTGTGGATTGAAAAGATGATACTCCCCATCCGCACGCCATTGATATTGTCCGCCCACATCCAGCTCTTTCCCATTCACGGGACGCGGTGAAAAGGCGTGTTCATGGCGCATTTGAACTTCGCGCACGATCACATCCAAGCCAACTCCCTCAACCCGTGAAGGAGTCCATGTAAAATATTTGTCGATCACGGAGTGGTTCAGGCCAATGACCTCGAAAATTTGTGCGCCACGATAACTTTGAATCGTGGAAATTCCCATTTTAGAAATCACCTTTACCACGCCTTTCACGACCGACTTGGAATAATTTTTACAGGCCTGCTTGTGGTCGATGTTTTTTAACAACCCCTGGTGAATCATGTCATCGAGAGTTTCAAACGCCAAATAAGGATTGATTGCTCCAACCCCATAACCGATCAACAGCGCGAAATGATGCACCTCGCGCGGTTCACCGCTTTCAAGAACCAGTCCTACACGGGTACGGGTGCCTTTTCGAATCAAGTGATGATGCAACCCGGAAACTGCCAGAAGCGCCGGAATGGGAGCATTTTCTCCACTAATTTTTTGATCCGAAAGAATCAAGATATTGACCCCTTCTTGAATGGCCTCATCTGCCTGACGACAAACTTCTTCCATCGCTTTTTCCAATCCTGAACTTCCTTCAGTGATTTTAAAAAGAATCGGCAGAGTGGCAGACTTGAATCCGCGTTCATTCACATGCCGTAAATTCACGAGTTCTTCGTTCGTCAAGATGGGTGACTTGAGCTCAATCAAACGACAGCTTTCCGGCTCGGGCTTAAGCAGATTTTTTTCTGAACCAATCGTGGTTTCAGAAGAAGTAACGATTTCCTCACGAATACAGTCGATGGGCGGGTTGGTGACCTGCGCAAAAAGTTGTTTGAAATAATGATACAAAAGCTGGGGTTTATCCGACAAAACCGCGAGAGGCGTATCCGTTCCCATGGAGCCGACCGCTTCCACGCCTTGGCTGGCCATAGGCGCTAAAATGATTCGCAAATCTTCAAATGTGTAACCAAAAGCTTGTTGACGTTGTAGCATCGTTTGATGATCTGGTTCGGGAAGAGGATCGATTTCCGGTAGATCACTTAACGCAACCATATGCTCGTCAATCCACTTGCGATAGGGATATTCAGTGGCAATTTTGTTTTTGATTTCGTCATCTGCCACAATGCGTCCCTCTTCCGTATCAATCAGAAACATTTTTCCAGGTTGTAATCTTCCCTTGTGCAATATTCGATCTGGAGAAATTTCCAACACACCCACCTCGGAGGCCATGATCACCAAGTCGTCCTTTGTCACATAATAGCGCGATGGTCGTAATCCGTTCCGATCCAGCACGGCGCCGATTTGTTTTCCATCCGTAAACGTAATGGAGGCCGGTCCATCCCAGGGTTCCATCAGACAACTGTGATATTCATAAAACGCTTTTTTCTCGTCGCTCATGCTTTCATGATTGGTCCATGGTTCCGGAATCATCATCATGATCGCGTGAGGCAGGGAACGTCCGCTGAGCACCAGAAGCTCCAGACAATTATCGAACATGGCAGAATCGCTTCCATCGGTGTGAATCACCGGAAGGATCTTGGGAATGTCATCCCCAAAAAAATCGGAAACAAACATCGCCTGTCGCGCGTGCATCCAATTGATATTGCCACGAAGCGTGTTAATCTCCCCGTTATGCGCGATGTAACGATAAGGATGCGCGCGTTCCCATGTTGGAAAAGTATTGGTGCTGAAACGCGAATGAACCAGCGCCATCGAGCTTTCTACTGCGGGATCGAGCAGCTCAGGAAAAAATCCTTCCACCTGTTCCGACATCAACATTCCTTTGTAAATAATAGTTTTGTAGGAAAGACTGGAAATGTAAAATTGATTTCCCCCTTTCATTCCTGAAAAACGAATCGCATTTTCTGCGCGTTTACGAATGACAAACAGTTTCCGTTCAAATGCCAGGTCCTCCTGAATTTTAGAATTTCGTCCGATAAAGATCTGTCGCACCAACGGCTCCGTGCGTCGAACGGTTGCTCCCAACATGAAGTGATTCGTGAGCACGGTGCGCCATCCGAGAAAACACTGTCCTTCTTCTTGAATGATTTGTTCGAAGCGTTTTTCACACTCCCGTCGTTCGTCCGCGTCCTGTGATAAATAAACCATGCCCACACCGTATTCACCAGGCGACGGAAGGGAAAACCCAGCATCGGCACACGCTTGCTTGAGAAAAGCGTGGGGCGTTTGCAAAAGAATCCCGGCGCCATCTCCAGAATTCGCCTCACATCCGCAAGCACCACGATGCCGTAAATTATTCAAAACCGTCAAAGCCTGACAAACAATCTCATGAGATTTTTTTCCTTTGATATTCACCACAAATCCCGTGCCACAAGAGTCATGCTCAAATTGCGGATCATACAATCCCTGCTTGGACGGCAGTCCATTGGGGTTCCTTTTTATATTCATAGCTTCAAACTAAAATGTTTCATCCATTCATAGATCATTTAAATTTTTTTGTGATTTACTTGAGCGATGGTAAAATATCTTCTGGGATCACATCCAGACAATGATCCGCGTCTTCCCAAAAAATGGTCGGAAATGATCCCACCATTTGTGGAGCAAGACGATATCCCAAATGAGCAAGAAATCGGGCAGCTTCCTCAGCGGCCTGATCTGAAGCCTTATCGTAATCACCGCATTTCTTGCGTTCGATATCCGTCCAATGAGCCACTTGATGGACGACTTCATATTCTTTACCCCACTGACGAAAAGCGATTGCTAAATCGGTGGGCACATCTTCCAATGTCAGCAAAACGACTCCGCAACAGGAACAATAAAGACCGTAAGTACAAACTTCAAAAGAAACAAAAGGAATGGCGGGCGCCCCACAGCACGCCGCAACTTGATAATGTGGATTGAACGAAAATGTGCGGCGATTCCATAGATCTCTTTGGTGTGCCACGGTAGCTCCCAAACGATAGGCCACCACCAGAGGATGCGAAGCGCGCCAGCAGCGTTCGTAGAGTTGACCTAGAGTTTGATTTAACCAGCGAGCTAACGACAAGTCATCCCACGATTTGATTGCGCGAGTATGCTCTTGCCATAAATCAAATCCTTCTTCCTTATCAAGACTCAGCAACGGCGTTGTCTCTTTCTGAAAATGAGGCATAAGGGAATATAACGTGATTCATTCTAAAATGAGAAGACAGAATTATGGATTTAATTCCATGAGAACCGTGCTTAGATAAATCTCTTGATCCACAGCACCATCATATTTACTGATCCGTTTTTTATTAAGAACTTTCCATCCCATATATTCATAAACACGTTCCGTGCGACGATTGTCATAAGTCGCCATCTGACCATAGGCACGATAGATTTGGTGTCTTCTTAGATCATCAAAAAAAGTGAGAAGCAAATCTCTCGCGATACCCATTTTTCGATAACCTTTCAACGAATTAAAATGAAAATGAGCCGAGGACGGAGGAGAGGGCGGAGTTTCACGCCAGGCACGAGTTAAAATCCACCAGAGAAATTTTCTAGATTTCGCGTCATAATAACCTCGCGCAAAACGCCATGAAGTTTTGATCGCTAAACGCAAACCGTTCCATATTCCCCACCATCGATAAAATTGCCATCGTTTACAGCCAATGAGATAACTGACGACTTCTCCATTTTTCTCGCCCACCCAACATGTGTCCGGTTCCATATCCGTATAATAACGAGTAAGAAAATCTGCGAAAAGATCGCGATCCATAAAAACTTGATCGATGGACTTCCCTAAAAATCCCGTCTCACAACAAATCCAACGCACACGGTCCCGATCGTTTCTTGTATAAGGACGAACTACGAAATCAGGATTTGTGGTTTGCCGATCAAGAGGTTTCATGGGATATCCTTAACGCATTTGAGCCATAAAAGAGCAGTTAAAACGAATTCTTACGGCTATTTTTCTCGAGCGTCTTCATGCGCTTTTCGTTATTTTCGATGAGGTCGTTGTAGGTGGAGAGGACAGCCTACGCTCGAAATATCGACATATTCTATTTCTTCATGCCTATAATCCCGACCAACTGAATCAGGATTGATTTTGGCAATATCTCTGATCTTCACTTTTTTAAAAGTCATCATGGTCATCTATAAAATATTTTTCTTTTTTGAGATTTCAACCACATTTTCAACTGTACGATTTTTTCGTACACTTCACTTCCACTGGCCGCCCGCATTTTCAGTTGGTTACATTTTGTAACCACCTCACTCCCTTCCTCCTTAAGACGGTGTTTAAGCACTTTCCAATAATTTCTCCCGTCGACACTCCCCGATAATATAGACACTACGTCGACAATCGAAAAATACCAAAGCTCCTTATTGTCATCCCAATGGCGGCGAACGGTGTTTTGATGGAAAAGGATTAATGACTGTGATTTTTTCATGCGATTTTTCTCCAATATTTTCACCTCAGATTAGCAGAAAAGGGCGTTGGATTCACGGACTGATTTAAGCGGAAAAACATCCTTTAATTTCACAAACTCGCCCGCACGAGCGCTTCGGCAAGGGCTTCGCCTTTATGGAGGGTTTCTTCATATTCGCGGCCCGGATCGGAATCGTGAACGATTCCGGCGCCGACCTGAAAGGTGCCACGGTTTCCATTGAGCACAAGCGTCCGGATCATGATGTTCAAGTCCAGGTCGCCGGAAAAATCAATCCAGCCGAGGGAGCCTGTGTAAATTCCGCGCCGCG
>CAYVFJ010000158.1:0-4097 GCA_964450905.1 uncultured Verrucomicrobiota bacterium | reverse complement strand
TTGACCTCGAACAAAATCTCTAACCTGTTCGCTCATTTGGATGTTAATCTTCATCCAAGGAACTTAAACCCTGATACTTTAGCTGACCTTTCCGATCCTTTTGCAATGTCTTCAAGAAGCTTGCGTTGGACATCATTTCCAACGTTTCTATCAATGCCTCAAAATAATCCGTAGCCATCAGATAGGCAACCGTTTCGGCGTGTCGAGTAATGCGAATCGGCGGATGACCAACCATTTCGCGAAGTAAACGAGGAAGTTGACTTTGGGCTTGAGATATTGAATACGTAGATTTCATGTATCATCTACGTAAAACAGAACTCACATTTTGTCAATGCATAACATAAGGTGCTTTTGTAACAGAGAAGTTTATCTAAGGCTCGTTTTACCCTCGTATCAAAAAAAAATCTTCGCCTGATCAAAATGTTCAAGAAAATAAGCCATAAATTCGTTAACGCTAAGATTCATTCAATCCCAAAGAAAAGATAAAAGCTTGATCCAATTCATCGATGAGGTTCTATTTTGCGCTTCCGATTATTTCCCGAATATTCATCTGAATGAAGTCCGCTGGTGATATCATTCGGATCTCATGCCATCTTTCTAAATCTAATAAATGTTTATCGCCAGAAATCACAAACTCAGCTTTGGCTGCCCATGCAGCCTCTAAAATCTGGTTATCGTAAGGATCTGCCTTAACGGCAATAACGCGCGCAGAAGGATAAACCATTTCGAATGAATCTTTAATTAACTGGAGAATGCTATTTACCTGATCAGCTTTAAGTCTAAACTTCGGCCGTAAAAGTACCTCTTCAATTTCTTGAAGAATGTCCGGAGAAATATAATTACTGATAGTTCCTCGTGAGGCCAGTTGAAGGATATCTCTCGCATGACCTCCAAACAAAATACCGGAGACCAATACGTTTGTATCGCAGACAACTTTCACGTAGACATCCGATTGCGATGTCGCACACTTCCGATGGCTTCAATCACATCATTTTCCGTTAATTTCTCTCGTCTTGTAATCCGGTCACCGAAGGTAAAAACCGTATCCCATCGCTTCTGCCGACGCACATAGGATCGAGCCGCCTCACGTATTAATTCGGAACGCGATCTAGATTCTCGCCTTGCTTCTGCGTCGATTTCGTCGAGCAAGCTATCTTGAAAAGAAATATTTACTGTCACATGACTCATAGGATTACTATTGCCAACTGTCAAAATATACAATCTTTGTATATGCACTGTCAACTCTTGAAACCTGGCAGCTTTACACCCGATTTCCGTTCTGTCATATTTACTCTATGCCACTGACTGAAGAAGAAGATATGGAACTTTGGCGAGAACAATGTCGTGAACAATTACGACGAAGCACAGATTCAAGGCTTGAAGGTGGTTTAATTTATGTTTATAGACCTGTTCTAGACGATGTGCCCCATCGAGTTTTTGATTCTATGGATGACTATCGTCTATGGTGCAAGCAAAACCTTGCCAAATATCTAGGCTATGGACCACCTTCCACAAGACTCAAAAAGCTTCTCCGGCGCGTACGCAAAAATCATCGCAAACACTTTTAACGCACAGGGCGTTGATTACCTTTTTATCGGGAAAAGCGGGGCAATTATCTTGGGTTTTCCGGGTACAACCCAGGATCTCGATCTTTTCCTTCCCAAATTTAAGGATAATGCTCAAAAAGTTGTTTCTGCATTGCGTGGTGTGGGTTTTAATATCACACCTGAACTTGAGAAAGCGATTCTCCAGGGAAAAGATTTTATTCAAATCAAGGATGGCCCTTTTCAACTTGATCTTATTCATGCTCCGGATGGGATTAAAGATTATCAAACCGCAAAAGTGAGATATGTCTTGCATGAGAATCTTTATCCAGTTGCATCACTTCAAGATATTATTGCCAGCAAACAAGCTTGTGGTCGAGTGAAAGATCTTATTGACTTAGAATTATTACGCGAATTTCGTAAAGAATACGAACGGATGAACCCAAAAACTCTTCAGTCAACTACAGAAAAAGTTGTTTCCACTAAACGTCGCCGTTAAACAGAAAGATTTTTTGGTAACCGTTCACGGGCATATTCAACGCTTGTGGAGCATACGCCGCTAGTATTCTATTTTTAAGCATTAGGTAAAAGAACACGAAATCCGGCTTCTTGAAAATGATGGTCGGTAGTTCAAAATATGGAGAAGAAAATGATATTTCCAGGGTCGTTTTAAATAGGGGATGGCCAACCGTGAAAACATAGATGCAAAATAGACGTATAACATCTATTTTGCAAGAAGCTCCGGATAGGAAGATGAACTTCCACTTTCTCATGCTCCATTACTTGAACCATCGCCAGAGTGTTGATCCTAGATTCAGCAGTTGAGCTCACGAAACACGCAAGCTTGACCTCCCATCAGGAGCGCTTGAACTTGGTGTGAGCGCAACGTGGAAAGGACTTTGTGTGTCGGGCTCGGGATCAAGTGAACCTCCTAAATTGAGATACGTTGTCCATAATTGTTGGCTTTTCTCCCAGCGTTCAAGTGGGCTAAGCTTATACCATTCAGCCCATTCTTCGCCACATAGATCTTCAGGTAGCAACATCCGATCAGACTAATTGATTTAAGACCAAAGAGCAAGATTCCGAAAAGCTTCTTTTTCTAGTAACTGATCGTCATTATGGCGCGAAGATGAAACGGATCGTTGATCACTAAAAAAGCAAAGAGAGCGCTCATGAAAGTTCAAAATGGTCGTCAGACAGAAACTATCTATAAAAAAATCCTAGCAATTCCTTCTTTCCATGGGAGACACAAAACTTGTCCCATCTGTTGAGCTTGTTCGGTCCTGCAGATGAGATAAGCCGTGGCTCCTGGAAAATCCAACAGGAAACGCTCTAGTTTTTTAGCGTCCAGTGGATCGGGTCGGTCGGTTGATTTAATTTCAATAATCAAAAGTCCTTTTCCTGGTCTTTCAACAATCAAATCGATCTCGGCCTCATCTTTTGTAAGGAGATAATAGAATCGATAATCTTTTTTAGAATAATGATTCAGACGGTGGATCTCCGTGATCAACCAGTGTTCAAAGGCATTCCCGAAAAAATAAGTCTTCGGTTTTAAAGGGATATCCAGTGTGTTTTCTAGAGCTCGTTTCACTCCTGTATCAAAAAAATAAAACTTCGGCGCCTGATGCTGTTGCTTGCGAATAGAGCGATGATAAGGTTCTAAAAAAAATCCAAGCAGAGTATCTTCCAAAATAGAAAAATAAGATTGAACCGTTTTGTAATCAACCCCTACATCGCGCGCGATTTTTGAATAATTCAGAATCGTCCCGTTAGCTTGAGCAGCCACAGGAAGAAATCGTCGAAATGGATCTAGCTCGCGAATCATGTGTTCCGCCCAAATCTCTTCTTTAAGATAGGTCAAGGCATAAGCCTTGAGAAAATCTTTTTTATCCGAGTCGTTTTCAAACCGCATGATTCCCGGCAATGTTCCCCAGGCGAGGGCATCAGAAAGAGAAAATGCCTTGCCCATCTCAGAACGGGTCAGGGGAAAAAGATGGTTCATAAAAGCCCGGCCGGCGAGCAGATTTGCGGATCCGTGCTTTAGTTTGCGAGCGCTTGAACCAGTCAGAGCAAATTTAAGAGAGGTCTCCTCAATCAAACGATGAACCGTATCGAGAAGAACGGGAATCTTCTGGATCTCATCAATCACCACCCACCGCTTTTGATTCTTAAGAAGAATCAGTTCACGATAAAGCCGCCCACGATCCAAAGCATAAATTTCCTCCCGCTGGGCATCCAACAAATCAATCCACTGATGAGGTTTATCACGAAAAAATCCCTTTAAGAAAGTCGTCTTTCCGGTCCCTCTTGGACCAAACAAGAAAAAACTTTGCGATAAAGAAGGATTAAGAAATCTCTGGAACATACTCCTCATATATACGATAAATTAGGAGTTATGTCTAGTATGTTCATTTGACCTCGAACAAAATCTCTAACCTGTTCGCTCATTTGGATGTTAATCTTCATCCAAGGAACTTAAACCCTGATACTTTAGCTGACCTTTCCGATCCTTTTGCAATGTCTTCAAGAAGCTTGCGTTGGACATCATTTCCA
>CAYVFJ010000157.1:0-6355 GCA_964450905.1 uncultured Verrucomicrobiota bacterium | reverse complement strand
CCGATCGATCCGGTGCGATTTCTTTCGAATCGTTCATCAGGAAAGATGGGGTACGCCTTAGCGGAGGTTGCTGTGGCGAAAGGGTATCATGTGACCCTTATCTCGGGTCCAGTCCATTTAACTCCGCCGTCGGGCACGCGTTTCATCCGAGTGGAACGCGCGATGGAAATGTGTAGAGTCGTTCTAAGGGAAGCTAAAAAAGCGGACATGATCATTATGGTGGCCGCAGTCGCCGATTATCAGCCTATAAAAATAGCTTCGGAAAAAATTAAAAAGAGTGTGGAACAGATGGTTTTAAAGCTAAAGAAAACCCCCGATATTCTGGCCATCTTGGGGCGTCGCAAAACGGAACGCCAAATTCTTGTGGGATTTGCGGCTGAAACCTCACGATTACTCGCCCATGCCAAAATAAAATTAAAATCCAAAAATCTCGATTTTATTGTGGCCAACCGGGTTGGAACAAAAAATTTAGGCTTTGAATCTGATCACCATCGCGTCACCATATTGAGGCGTGATGGATGGACGCATTCTATTCCACGAATGACCAAGAGACGAATCGCTCAACGTCTTTTATCCATCTTTTGTAAGAAAACGATCCATGACTGATCATGATCCATTATTATGGTCGTCGGTAGGTCTGGTTCTTTTTATGGCCAGTCTCTTTACGCAGAATAGGATATGGATTCATTGGCACCAACGAAAAGCAAATGGCTTTTCTCTAGGAGAAAATGTGGAAAGCGGTCACTGGGATTTATGGGAAGTTTCTCAGTTTGCGGCTCTTTATTTTCTTTGGTTCGGTTTAGCTCAATTCGTGAGATTCGTTTTTGGCAAAGGAGAAACTCGTGATCAGGAAGTTTTGGTTGCGGTGGCTTTTCAAACCTCTTTGTACGCATTTTTTTTTATTCTGGTTCAATGTTTTCTTTGGCACAAAAAGATTTCCTGGAATGCCCTTTTCGGTTTTAGTAAAACCAAAATTTCCGATGCATTTTTGACAGCCGGAACATGTCTCATGGCTATTTTAGTTCCCTTGGGCATCTTGAATTTTGGAATTCACAAGATTTTCGATTATATGAAATGGCCGTTGGACCAGCAATTACCCGTTCAACTCTTTTTAGAAACCAAAGATCCCGTGGCGCTCGCTGCGCTGGTGGGTATGGCAGTGGTTGGGGCGCCTCTTTTTGAAGAAATTCTTTTTCGGGGAATTCTTTATCCTTTTTTAAAAGGAAAAATAGGTTTGATCCATGCTACATGGATCAATGCGGTTGTCT
Organism: uncultured Verrucomicrobiota bacterium; assembly: GCA_964450905.1. GTDB lineage: Bacteria > Verrucomicrobiota > Verrucomicrobiia > JABWAM01 > JABWAM01 > CAYVFJ01. Next base: position 5,087 of record CAYVFJ010000157.1, on the reverse strand, counting down.
TTGCGATGGCTCACGGACATATTCCGAGCATGTTGCCTTTGGCAGTTCTGGGAATTGTTTTCACTCTTCTTTATGAGTGGAAAGGTAATTTGGCAGCCTGCATGATCATGCACTCCAGCTTTAACACGTTGAGCCTCTTTCTTTTGTGGACCACCAAGGATCTTAAAAATGTGATTTAACAAATCTTCCAGAAGGGTGACTGTCCGGATAGGATTCTTCGAACGAAAGAGTTGCATCGAGCACATAAATGTGCGAGACTCTTCCTCTGACATGAAGATTGTGCTGGAAGTTTTCTTCCAGACAGTGTACCCAGACAAAACATATGCCATCGTACGCTTATCAAGCTCGGGATGAAAGAGGGGCAACAAAGAAGGGCCTTCTAGATGCTCCGGATCAGGTGTCTGCAGCATCGACTTTAGCTCAAAGAGGGTTGATCGTCGTTTCCATCGCCGAAAGCACATCGGGTCAACGCCGACAGGGAGGAAAAGCTGGAGTAAAAAAGATAGGCAAAGTTCCGGAAGCAGATATGGTGATGTTCACGCGTCAGCTCGCCACCATGATTGATGCGGGAATTCCCTTGGTGCAAAGTCTTTCAGCTCTTACGGAACAAACTACGAACAAGAATTTCAAACCGCTTTTGGAGCAGTTAACAGCCATCATCGAGACAGGAGAACAGCTTTCCACCACGCTTGCCAAATTCCCAACGGTCTTTGATCGGTTATATGTCAACATGGTGCGGGCAGGAGAATCTGGTGGCGCTCTTTCTGAAATTTTAGATCGTCTCGCTTCCTATCAGGAAGCCTCTTCCAAGCTCAAAAAAAAGGTCAAATCTTCCATGTCCTATCCTTTTATCGTGATGACGATGGCCTTTATTATTGTCGTTTTCCTGATGGTGAAGGTCATTCCTGTGTTTGCTGGGATTTACGCGGATTTTAAAGCTAAACTCCCAGCTCCAACAGCGATTTTGATTCAGGTCAGCGATTTGATGCGTAGTCCTTGGGGGGTTGTTGCGGGAGTTATTCTAGTGGTAGCTGTCGTGTTTTTTTTAAAATATATCAAAACAGAGAATGGCCGAAAGAAATGGGACAAAGTAAAATTAAAATTTCCTGTATTCGGTCCGCTCCTCCAAAAAATTTCTATTTCCCGTTTCGCACGAACTTTCGCGCAACTGATCCGAAGTGGCGTTCCTATCATTGAAACCCTGAATATTGTGGCTTCATCTAGCGGCAACTGGTTAGTGGAAGTGGCCACACTGGACGCAATCAAAGCGATTGAGAAAGGGGATAGCATCGGGCCTTCTTTGGCAAAACACCCCATTTTCCCTCCGATGATTATTCGCATGATTACAGCAGGAGAATCTACAGGTAAAGTCGACGTCATGCTCGAGAAAATCGCGGATTTTTATGACAGCGAAATTGATTCTATGCTTTCGGGGTTGACCGCCTTAATTGAACCTCTTCTCATAGGGTTTCTCGGAGTTGTGATTGGTGGGATTGTATTGGCCATGTTCATGCCTATCTTTAAGCTTCACGAAATCGTTCAGTAGTTGATACGCGAGTATGTCTTGCGCCGCGTCAGAAATATCACAAAAGGTAACGATTCAGACATCTATTTTGTGTAGGAGCAATCGGCGATCGTTCCTACACATCTGAATAGTTACCGTAAAAGATTGATTTCGGTGGATCCCTTCTGTAAGGCTGAATGGTTATGTCTCATTCAAAAGCTGGCGGCGAGGGTTCTATGGATACCATGATTGATCGTCTGATGGAGATGATCGGTGATAAAAAAGAGACCGCAGGACAAGAGATCGCGAAACATATTCCTTTAAAAAAAACTTTAGTTTCATCCATCCTGGATAGTCGTAGTTCATGGGACGCATGGCCTTATGTCTCAAAGTTACTGGAAGAGTTTGAACTGAAAGAAGATATTTTGGGAAATGCTCATTCGCTTCCCTTTCTCCAATCCTCTGATCGAGAGAAATGCGCGTGGATTCTTGCGCGCGAACTATTAAAACATGGAGATCGATTGCCTCCAGAGTTGGAGCCTTACCGTCGACATGAAGGTTTTGAAGCGGAGGAACAAGCTCGAAAAGAAGAGTCTTTAGCTCAATCACTCAAGAATTGGGTAGAAAACATTTCTTTTCAATCAACCAGACCGGAACATTCCATTCGAGTGGTTTGGTCTTGGAACGAAAATGCGCCCAAGGGAAGCGGGCCTATCGTGAATATCCTTTTGACTACCAAGAAACTGAGAGATGCTCCGCGGAATGTCCATCAATTGCGAGGTCTAATTTCGGATGCAAATCGTTCGGTCCATCTTTTTAATGAAAGGGATACGAATTTCCTGCGATGGTTGGATTCTCAATATCATGATTTAATCCGTGGAGAGAATGGATTCCACGATCACAAAGTTTTAACCGCGGAAGGCTATTTACTCCACGCGTGGCTTACCACCTGGGGAAATACAGGACGATGTTTTTTGGAAAATGATTTTCCATTAACTTACGACAGTTCGCCCGTCAGCATCGTTCCAGAAATGATCCACACGAATGATCAGAAAGGCCGTGCCTTAGTCTTTACGATGGAGATGATCCACGGAGAACGTGTTCCGCTTCATGAAGGACGTCTTGTTTTACCTCCAAATAACAAATCAGGCAAAGAACCTATTTTTGCATTCATTAAAGGGATGTTTTATCCAGTCCATGAAGCGCCTCCAGATTTTGTTCTGACATCCGCGATGGAAGCCTCCTCTCTTCCTTTCACACCGGAACGCCGTAAAAATTTGCTCCCTTACTTTCTAAGAAATTTTCCCGCAATAACAAAATCAGCGTCGGATTTGGTTTGTCATCATCCGGTAAACATTTCCTATCAGTTTTTGTTGCATCCCAACGACTGGCTTTGTGTGCGATTGATGGCCACTTCCAAGCAATCAAAGAATCAATGGGATTTTACAAGGGAAGGTTGGATTCAAACGAAAGGAGAAAAAACCATCGCGTCCAACTTCGCAGAGGAAATTCCTGAGCTAGAAAAATTGGTTGCTTTAACAGAAACGGATGTTTCGAATTCGGGCGAATGTTTTCATCCCGCGATTCCTCCCAATCCGTCCCTGCAACAAAATGATTTGATCCATTTACCGTCTCCTGAAAAAGCAGACCCTTCTCAACGATGGTTACAGAATCTAGGTCTTCAAAGCGCGCGGGACGCGGGGTTTTTCAATAAAAAAGGATGGTGGATTTACGTCAATAACAGACGCATTGAGCTTCTCTTTGATCAATGGATTTCGCGCCCATCTTTTGCTGAATACTGGGGAAATCGATTGTTTCAAAATCTGATCGATCCGGCACGGAGAGCGATGCCTCGTTTAAAACTTCATTCCAGTGGCATGGATTGGTTCAGTATTTCCACGGAATGGGAATCTTTGGTCGCTCAACTGACATCCGCGGATCTACAGAAACTGCGTTCTTCCAAGGAAAAGTTTATTAAATTATCTAGCGGCCAATGGATCGATCGAAGTCAAAAGGATCGTCTCCATGAAGTTTTTGATACCTTTTCAGCGGTGGGTCTTGATCCACTCTCAAAAGAATCTCAGAAAGTGACTCTTTGGCAACTCGTCGGAGCCGGCAAAGAAGCGTTCCAGAGGCTATCAGAGATGCTCCAAAAAAGTGGTGATTCCAAAACCCTATCCACGCTCGAAGAACTCCAAACGAAACTTGCCGCATTTCAAGGCATCCCCGATCTCCCGCTCCCAAATCGTTTGCGCGCGACCATGCGTGGCTATCAGATCGAAGGGTTTAAGTTTCTTTCCTATGTTTCTTCTCTGAAATTAGGAATGATTCTCGCGGACGACATGGGGCTTGGAAAAACACTTCAGGCTCTTGTTTGGATGGAACATATGCGGGACAAAGAAGGACCCTCACCATGTCTGATTGTTTGTCCTGCCAGTGTGGTTTATAACTGGCAACGCGAAGCAGAAAAATTTGTTCCAGGCTCCACCACTCTTCTTCTCACAAGCGGAGGAGAACGACATAGTTTGAGAAAAGAAATTCCAGCCTATGATTATGTGGTTACGAATTATGCTTTGCTTCGTCGTGATTTGGAAGAGCTGAAACAATTCCAATTTCGAGCCGTTATTTTAGATGAAGCGCAGAACATTAAAAATCCTGATTCGCAAGTTGCAAAAGCAGCCAAACAACTTCAGGCAACACATCGTGTGGCCCTGACGGGAACACCCCTGGAAAACCGTCTCCTGGATTTGTGGAGTATGGTCGATTTTGTGGTGCCAGGTTACCTGAATAACCGAAGTCGATTTTCAAAGATGTATGATGAACCCGATCAACCCCATCGACGCCGTCTTCTTTCCGCGCGATTGCGGCCTATTTTATTGCGTCGCCTTAAAAAAGAAGTGGCACCCGATTTGCCAGATCGAATTGAAGAACGACAAGATTGCGTCCTCACCGAAGGACAAAGATCGCTTTATCTCGTGGAACTCCAACGCGCGCGTTCCATGGTGCAAGGTCTGGGCGAAGAACAAGCCCTTGGAGAAAAGAAAATCAACGTCCTAGCCTCTTTAATGCGGTTGCGTCAGGTTTGTTGTCATCCAGCATTGATAGGTGGCAAATACAAACTAGGCTCCGGTAAAACAATCGCTCTTCTCGAAATCCTCGAACCTCTTATGGAAGAAGGACATAAAGTATTGGTATTCAGTCAATTTGTGGAAATGCTGAAGATCCTGCAAAACGAATTAAAAACCAAAAAAATTCCTTATCATCTTCTTACAGGAAAAACCACCAAACGTGAAGCGGTTGTCAATGCGTTTCAGGAAGATCCACGCGCTTGTGTGTTTTTACTTTCGCTCCGAGCCGCTGGAACAGGCTTGAATCTCACGGCAGCCAGCTATGTCGTTCTTTATGATCCATGGTGGAACCCAGCCGTGGAAGCGCAGGCCATCGATCGGACCCATCGAATTGGACAGGATCGGACCGTGATTACCTATCGGCTGGTCGCAAAAGAGACCGTTGAAGATAAAATTTTTAAGCTTCAACAACAAAAAGCCGCCATGGTCAAAGATGTCCTTGGCGAAGAAGGTTT
>CAYVFJ010000156.1:0-3281 GCA_964450905.1 uncultured Verrucomicrobiota bacterium | reverse complement strand
GCCATGGCCTATACCTTTTTGAAAAGTCAGGGAGTGAGCGTGGGAGATTCTCTAGTTGAAAATGATCGATTAGAAATCAGCCGTAAAGTTCTTGAATTAGCCAAGCAAATGGGAAAACAGATTCTTTTGCCGGTGGATCATGTGGTCGCACGCCGAGTGGAAACGGATCCATTAGATAAAAAAGGACGCAAAATCATTGAATTTCAGGACTCAAAGATCACTCAAAGCGTCTCGATCGAAGAAGGATGGTGTGGTGTGGATATCGGACCTCAGACCATTTCGATCTATCAAAAAGCATTATCCACAACAAAAACCGTGTTATGGAATGGGCCTATGGGAATTTTTGAAGATAAGAATTTTTCAAAGGGCACTTTTGAAATAGCTCATGCAGTGGCTCAGAGTAACGCAAAATCAATTGTTGGAGGTGGAGACTCTGTCAAGGCCGTTCACGCAAGCGGTCTGGCTGAGAAAATCACCTTTCTGAGCACAGGCGGCGGGGCTGCCCTCGAATTTCTTGAAGGAAAGACCTTGCCAGGAGTGGCTGCTTTGACCGATAAGTAGAGGTTCATTATGAGAATTCGACGTTCTATTATCGCAGCCAACTGGAAGATGCACAAAACAGTCAGCGAATCTGAAACTCTGATCGCCGATCTGATCCTGGAGCTTTCAGATATTTCGCATTTGGATGTGGTCGTTTTTCCCCCCTTTACAGCTCTTTTTAGAGTGGCAGATTTGGTGTCGAAAACAAATATCCGAGTAGGCGCCCAGGATATGTATTGGGAAAAAGAGGGGCCTTACACAGGCGAAATTTCTGCAACAATGCTCAGAGGGGTCTATTGTCGTTATGTGATCATTGGCCACAGTGAACGACGTCAGTATTTTTATGAAACGAACGCAACAGTGAATCTCAAAGCAAAGGCCGCTTTGGCCGCTAATTTAAGACCGATTATTTGTGTGGGCGAAACGTTAGAAGAACGCGAAAACCATGATTTTAAGCTGGTGGTTCAAACTCAACTTCAACAATGTTTAGAAGGAATCTCCGCGGATTCCACAGATGAAATAGTGATTGCCTATGAACCGATTTGGGCGATTGGCACGGGTAGAAATGCAACTCCGGAGCAAGCTCAGGAAGTGCATGCCATGATTCGTTCTACTTTAGGCAAATTATTTGGCGTGAAACATGCGAAGATGATTCGGATTCAATATGGCGGAAGTGTGAAACCTGATAACGCGGCGGAGTTATTGGCGCAGAACGATATTGATGGAGCGCTTGTGGGCGGAGCCAGTCTTGATGCCCGCAGTTTTTCCGCAATTGTGCGTGCGATTAAAGAATAAGCTTGTTTGTGATCCATTTTTAACTTCTAATCCCTAGCTTTCAAAAACTATTTATGACTGGAATTTTAATAGGTGTTCTCTTAACAACCCATGTGATCGTTTCCGTTTTGTTGTTATTGATCATTTTGATGCAGCGACCTCGAAGTGAGGGGTTGGGAACTGCTTTTGGAGGAAATGTGGCAGACACTCTCTTTGGATCTGGCGCAGGAAATGTGCTCACCAAAATTACCGCATGGTTAGCGACCATTTTTTTTGTGACCACAATCACCTTGGCTTATCTCTATAGCCATCGTGACACGTCCAGTAGCCTGAGTAAAAAACTTGCGGGAAAACCGGTCGCGGAATCCACTTTAACAGCTACCAATAAACCGCCTATCACATCGGCTCCCCCACTTCCTGTCGTCACGAATTTGACAACAACTCCTTTACCCATGACGTCGACCAATCAGGTAGATTTAAAACCTATCACAAAACCGTCACCCAAAAATACTTCATCCAACAAAGTAGATAAGAAATCTACGGATACAGTCAAATAAAAGGCGTGGGACGAGAGGTAAAGATCTGCTCGGTGACGCCTTATTTTCTCTGATGATTTTTTTGATGTCGAAGGCAGGCTTCTATCAATCCGCGAAATAAAGGGTGAGGATGGTTGGGTTTGGAAAGAAATTCTGGATGAAATTGGCAGCCCAAAAACCAGGGATGATTTTTTAACTCAATGATTTCAACCAAATCATTTCTCGGTGAAACACCCGAAAAGATCATGCCTAGTTTTTCAAAGGAATGGCGGTAAGCATTATTAAATTCATAGCGATGTCGATGACGTTCGTTGATGATTGTATGACGATAGAGTTCTGCTGCTTTGGTTCCCTTGATAATCTTGCATGGCCATGAACCCAACCGCATGGATCCACCCTTTTTCCGGATGTCTTTTTGTTCTTCAAGGAGAGCGATGACAGGGTGAGGTGTCTTCCGATCAAACTCTGTGCTGTTGGCTTGGGTTTGTCCTGCCACATGACGCGCAAAATCGATGACCGCAATTTGCATTCCAAGGCACAAGCCCAGGAAAGGTTTTTTGGATTTACGAGCATAAGCGGCGGCTGCGATTTTTCCTTCAGTCCCTCGATTTCCAAATCCACCAGGGATAAGAATGCCGTCCGCTTTGAGAAGTTTTTTGGGCAACCCATTTTTTTCAATTTCACCAGCATCCACGTTGATCACTTCAACCTTGCAACGGAAGTAAGCTCCGGCATGAGTCAAAGATTCGTAAATACTCTTATAGGCATCTTGCAGCTCAAGATATTTTCCTACGACAGCAATGGTGATCCGATGTTTGGGGTGAATAATCTGTTGAACAAAGTTTTTCCAGGCTTTGATGTTTGGGGGCGGACGTTTGAGTTGAAGATGTTGACAAACAATTCGGTCCAAACCTTCCTTGTGAAGCATCAGAGGAACCTCGTAGATGGAATGAGCCACGTCTCGTTCTTCGATCACCGCTTTCATAGGGATATTACAAAACATAGAGATTTTTTGTCGGACTTCTTTTGAGAGAGCTCTTTCAGATCGACAAATGAGAGCATGCGGTGAAATTCCAATCTCACGTAGCTTGGCAACGCTTTGTTGAGTCGGTTTGGTTTTGAGTTCACCGGCCACACTAATGAACGGGACTAATGTCACGTGGATAAAAAAGACATCTTCAGGCTTTGTTTCGAGCGCAAACTGTCGAATTGCTTCTAAAAATGGCAATCCTTCAATATCTCCTGTGGTTCCACCGATCTCTGTGATCAGCACATCGATTGATTGACCGCTGGTTACTGTGCGAATGCGCTTTTTAATTTCATCGGTCACATGAGGAACCACTTGAACTGTTTTTCCAAGGTAATCGCCTCGGCGCTCACGGGTTAAGATGGTTTCGTAGATTTGACCAGAGGTAAGATTGTTTTTTCGTG
>CAYVFJ010000155.1:0-6048 GCA_964450905.1 uncultured Verrucomicrobiota bacterium | reverse complement strand
AATGGGATATTTATCTATATCCTTTCGAAGAAGCTGGGCCTCATCCCGTAGTCATCATTTCCAATGATGAACGATGTCAAAATAACGATCTTACTCATGTGAATGTTTTGAGTTGTACCTCAGCAAGGTTAAATCGACTTCCAAAAAAGAACGAAATCATCCTAGATGAGCATGATGGCCTTGATTGGAAGACAGCGGTTCGTTGTGATATCTTTCACCTATTGCCAAAGGACGACTTTCGGGAAGAAAGGGGAAGGGTATCTATCGCAAGGAGAACTGTGATCACTCGAAAAATCATCGAGACTTTACGGTTTTCTTATTAAGCGTTTCCGGTATTTTACAATATTGTTGCAAATTTTTGTTAAAACTTCGCTTCGACAAGGGATAGCATAGTAAGTAAACGATTCTCTTTTTAAAAGGAGCAAGAAAAATTAAGATGTTTTGATGGGCACGTAAAAAAACATAAAAAGTTCTTGCAATCTCTAAAAAGTATGATAGTTTGCACAAATATTGTCATCACGGTGACAATGAAACCATCAGTAACCATCAAAAAATTAGGAACCAATTATGAAAAAAGCAATTCGGCTGAACAAAATCATTAAAACTCAAATCATCGCAGGTTGCATCGCTGTCGCGGGCGTTCTTTCTGCAATTTCCACCATTGCCATAGCAGATGTTCTTCCTGCAGGTATTTCCGGAACGCCGGATGTTACAGCGACTACTGCGACTGATGGCACAATCACTGTTACTGGAACGGATATTGTGATTTCAGGTAATGTCGATCTTTCAGGTATTATACTCAATGCGACAGGAACTATTACATCAGGAGGTATTGTTACATTGGGATCAACTTCAACAGCAATTGGTTCTGGTATAACAATTTCAACGGGCAGCTCTGTCGGTGCAGTAATCTCGGCTACTAGCTTTATTATCAGCCCTGGAACAGCAACTCTGTTCACGGCTCCTATTTCTACAGGAACAATATGTCATATCGATTCCAATACTGGAACAACAACATGTTCAGATACTGGTACCATTACTCTTACCAGTACGGGCCAAATTTTTATTCCTTCAGCGGCTCCTACTAGCTCAACCGCTCCATCATCGATTCAAATTCATGGAATTAGTGAATCAGCAAAAGAGATAACGATTTCAGGGCTGTCCAATACGGCAGGGTCTCTTGGCAAAATTATTCCGGCTAATTCTGCTGCCAACTCAGGCAGTATAATTCTTGCAAATGCTCCTGTAAATTCTGTTTCAGACATTCAGATTGCTAATTCTCAGCCAGTTACACAAGGCGGATCGGTTCAAGCAGCGAATATGGCTATTCCGGTTCAATCTTCAGTGGCTGCGGGTTCTCAAGTTCTGCATCAGGGACAAAGTTCAGGAGCTAATGCTTTGATTGTGGCACCGCATTCTTCCCCTTTCATGCAGGTTTCGAGCTTTGATATTTTAGGGAAGTAAACAGAGAGTCTCATACAGAGTTCACAGGGAGCACGGATTAAAAATCTGAAGGGCTTTTTTACTGATTTCATGCGATTCTTTATATACTTTTTCCTGATTTTTTCTGGTAACTTTTGTTTGATCGCACAAGATGATGTTGTGCCTTCAACTTTCGAGGAACCATCGTCATCAGAGGCACCTTCTTCATCGGAAAAGAAAGAGGATGATCCGGTTCTCGCGGAAAAGTTAAAAGGGGTTATCTTTCTTAAAGATTCAACAGAAGTGATTCCACACCTTACGGATGTGGTCGAAGGAATTCAGGCTAAAGAGATCGAGCTTCTTCAATCAGAAGCTTTCAAGGAAAAGTTTACGCCATTTCAGGGCAAACCTTTAACCAAAAAAATTCTCTACGATTTATGTCGGGAAGTGATTTTATATTATCGAAGCAATAACAAGCCGATTGTGAATGTGGTGATTCCGGAAGAACAAGATTTTACCTCAGGAGTCGTCCAAATTCTTGTGATTGAAGGTTATATTGGTAAAGTGAAAGTGACGGGCGCCAAATGGATGGATCCTTCGGTGTTAGGCAATCAAATTCGATTGCGTCCCGGCGAACCTCTTTTGGAAGATCGATTGCTTTCAGAAATTGCTTGGTTAAACATCAATCCGTTTCGTCGAGTGGAACCGGTCATTACGCCTGGGGAAAGACCTGGGGAAGCGGATGTGGTTTTAAAAATTACAGATCGTTTTCCGGTGCGCTTTTTTACAGGCTATGAAGACAGCGGTAATGCACTTACGGGAGATAGCCGGTGGTTTGCTGGATTTCAGTCGGGAAGCACCTATCTTTTGGATCAACAATTGAGTTATCAATTTACTGGAAATACCGATCTTACGAAAGTAACCGCTCATTCAGCGAATTGGACAGCGCCTCTTCCCTGGCATCATACCGTCAGTTTTTTTGGAAATTACGCGGAGGTCCAAGCCGATACTGCCAATACGGGTCTCGATTCTTTAAAAGGCAAAAGCTGGCAAGCTTCCGCGCGTTATACGATTCCTCTGGAACATCTGCTAAAATATAATCATCAAATCGTCGCAGGCTTTGATTTTAAACAAAGCAACAGCAACCTGGAATTTGGCGGCAGCACCGTGAATGTGACCACCGAAATTGCTCAATTCATGACCAGTTACGAAGCCAATTTTCGAGATAACTGGGGGAATACTTCTTTTCAATTAGCTGGGTATGGAAGTCCAGGGCATCTGACAGGACGAAATAATAATTCTACTTTTGATCGATTTAGGCGGTTCGCAAAATCCGAGTATTTCTACAGCCGATTTATTTTAGAGCGGGTCACTTCTTTGCCTTATCATTTTAATTTAGTCACACGAGGAACTGTCCAACAAGCAGATGTGAATCTTTTGACCAGCGAACAACTGGGATTAGGCGGATACGATACGGTTCGTGGTTATGATGAACGCGAAGCGAATGGGGATGAAGGTTATCTTGTGAAGATGGAACTACGGGCGCCACCTTTTAGTTTTGGTCAGGCAACAGAGTGGGGATGGTTTAAAAAGGCGACCGATCAACTTCAGTTTTTAGCTTTTTGGGATTATGGGATGGTTGAGAATCGTCATCTTTTTGATGGTGAAGATCCTCATGTTCAACTTGCATCAGTAGGTCCTGGTCTACGTTACAGCATCAGTCCTTATCTAACGGTACGTTTCGATTACGGTTTTCAACTTTACGAGACAGGCATTAGCCGTAACCGACGAGATAATTCAAGAGCTCATTTAGGGATTGTTTTTAGTTACTAAAAAGAGTTAGTGGCATTGGGCGCACCACTCCTAAAGGGTATATGAGAGGACGATTCTCTTTTTATGGCAATCTCAGATCAAACGGACGGACAACTTCTTCAAGAATATTTACGAACAGGACAAGAATCGTTTTTTGAGGAACTGGTGCAACGACATGGCATAATGGTCAGAGGGGTCTGCCATCGAATTTTATCTTCCGAGACAGAAGCTCAAGACGCAGCCCAAGCTGTTTTTCTGAATCTCCATAAAAAAGCGGCGTCCCTTGTTTCATACGATTCTCTTGGCGGTTGGCTCTATCGTACCGCACGATTTGTGGCGCTCCGTAGTCAAAGATCAGAAAATATTCGTAAAACCAAAGAAGAAGAAGCGAGTTTAAGTCAACAACTCTTAGGTGATGGTGATGAAAAGAATCATGAATTGATCGAATCCTTAGAGGAAGAAATTGAAGCGCTACCCGAAAAATATCGAATCCCTATTGTGTTGCATTATCTTGAAGGACAAACTCTGGAAAAGGTTGCAGAAACATTAGGAATCAATCTTGGAGCAGCCGGAATGAGAGTGGCTCGAGCACGCGATTTATTGCGTCAACGATTATCACGCCGAGGAACAGCTCTTTCAGCAGTGGCGCTGGTCGGTTTGCTTTCGCAACAAACTTTAACAGCGGTTTCTTCAACTTTTTCAGCTGACGATTTTGCTCAGACCATGGTGTCAAAGATCAAGAAAGCCGGTTCTCCATCTGCCATAGGAATTTATGGAGCGATCGTGGCTTTTATGACAAAAATTGATCGGCGGATCGGAATGCCAAGATTAGCCATGCTCTTGCTTGTCCTTACGGGCGGAAGTTATTTTTTGGCAAAATGGTTGTTTCAAGATAAAGAGACGATGGCTGCGGATACAAAGTCGAAGAAACAGATTAGAAAATTGGTCCAACAAGAAAAATCTCGTGGGAGATTTGTTCGGAATGTGCATTTATTCGATCATTTTAAAAGTATCGATGATTATTGGAAACAATTTTGTATCGCAGCCAGTTACGAAACTCCTCAGGAACGTTGGCGAGCATTGCGTGAATTGGGTATTCACCTTTCAGATCAAACCTTCTCTGAAGTGGAAGATTATTGGGACATGAATTGTGAACCCGATCGTGCAAATCCTAATATGAAAATTGCATGTTATCATGCTACGATCATGTCCTATTGGGTAAGGGATAATCCTCAAGCAGCGCTTGAGTTAGTTTGTCGCTTCCTTAAAATGCCAATTCCGTTGCAATGTCCTCTCGCTTTCTTTCCTGTCGTTCCGCAATCTTACGATGGTAAAGATATCTTTTCGGCTATTTTTAAAGGAAAAACAAATTCGAGTTCTCAAGATCACTTGATGAGCAGCCTTATGCTGCAGTGGGCTCTGCAGGATGCTTTCTCCGCTCAGGAATGGGCAGAAAAATTATCTGTAGGATGGGCTCGTCAGCTTGCATTAGATACAGTCTTTGGAGTGAGAAGTCTCTCAGATCCATGGGGCACTATCGAAGCTACAGAAAAAATTTTAAATTATCGTATAAGTGATGAAACTCTTGACGTGATTTTTCAAATCGCTGTAAAAAAAGATTTTCAGAAAACCCTTGAAGGAGCTAACCAGTGGTCGGCCATTTCAACACGACTAAAGGCGATCAAGGTTATAGGTCGAGAATGGTCGGAGAAAAACTTGGATGCGGCCATAAAATGGGTAGAAACTCTGCCTTGGGGGAAGGAAAGGGAAATTGGAATTCATGCTCTTGCTGAATTAAATGAAGGCCCTTTGATTTCGCAGAAGAGTTATTCTTCGGCTGCCACAGTTTCTTACTCTTCTAAGAAGAGTCCGCATCTTCTTTTTAATTGGCTACTTTCCCTTCCTGAAGAAAAGGAAGGGAATGTTGATCAAGTTTTACTCTTCATTACAAAAGCTATGGCTTATCAAGACATGGACATTGCCATCACACAAATACAAAAGGTTTCCCGTAGAGAATGTCGGATTCAAATGATTTCTTCCGTAAGCGAAATTTGGGCATCGAAAGATCCTGAATCTGCAAAGGTTTGGGCAGAACAACTCGAAAATTCTGATGAAAAAAAAGTTGCTTTGGAAAGTATCGCTCATTTCGAAGCCAATAAGATTCCTCATGCTCAAATCTTTCCAGGAATACCGTATAAGGCTGAAGTCAATGGAAAGATGGATATTACTTCGGAAGATGGATCGTTAATCTTAAGGAAGATATTGTTTTCAACAGAAGATGGTTCCTTGGTAATAGCTGATGAATCCCAGATAGAAGATATTGTTTCTCACGCTCTTTCAACTATTGAAACACTCTCGCTGGAAGATCAGCAACAGTCTTTTCGTGAAGCCTTAAGGTTGGTCACCGCTTATCAAAAAGATTCGATTCAAAAAATTTCAGAATGGTTGAGCCATCAACCCGCTGGAAAATCAAAAGACACGCTTGTTACAGTCTATCTGAAAGATAAAGTCGATCAAATGGAACTTCATGAATCTCTGGATTTAGCCGATCAAATTAAAGATGACGAAACTTGGAATTCAACAGTTAAAGAAGTTTTTCAACGTTGGCTCTATCGAGATCGTGAAGGAACGACCCAAGCTATCCAGGAATCTTCACTTCCACAGGAAATGAAAGAGGATTTGTTGAATCGTTAGAGGAATGATGATTTAAATCATTCAAGCTTTAAAAGTAGTTTGAAAATCTGTGGGTAATTTACTTAGCTTCAGTTCCTTTAAATCAAGCTTTGTACTTGCATGATCAATATCGATACCTAC
>CAYVFJ010000154.1:0-7477 GCA_964450905.1 uncultured Verrucomicrobiota bacterium | reverse complement strand
TAAAGATCATTCCTTAGCTCTGAAGTCTGATAACACCGTTTGTGCATGGGGGTATAATGGGGATGGACAATTAGGTGATGGAACAACTACTGACCAACGGTCTCCTGTTCAAGTGAAAGGACTTGTTGGTGTGATAGAAATTGCTGGAGGAATGGAACATAGCGTCGCTTTAAAAACAGACGGAACCGTGTGGATTTGGGGAGAAAATAACTTCGGAGAAATAGGGGATGGCACATTGGGCATCCAAAGATTAACTCCTGTCCAGGTCACTGGATTATCCGGGATCACCAGCATTTCCGCAGGTGAAACACATACTGTAGCTTTAAAAATAGATGGGACGGTATGGACGTGGGGGTATAATAATCGCGGTCAATTAGGCGATGGAACACGTTCCGCACCCACAGACAACCGAAAGCTCACCCCAGATCAAGTGGTTGGACTTTCTGATGTGATCGAAATTTCTGCAGGCGGGCAACATACCCTTGCCTTGAAATCGGATGGAACAGTTTGGGCGTGGGGGCTTAACGATCAAGGCCAAATCGGTGATGGCACAATGAATCCAGGTTTTCCAACACAAACTTATGATCGTTTGACTCCCGTTCAAGTAAGTGGATTATCCGGAATCATTGGAATTGCAGCAGGCGGGGTTCACAGTATGGCTTTAAAATCAGATGGAACCATCTACACCTGGGGATATAATTGGTACGGAGAATTAGGGGACGGCACCACGACCATTCGATCGACTCCCGTGTTGGTTCATGGATTGGATTTGATTTCAGGAAATTAAACAAAAGCTAGCCCTCGCCTGCTAAAAATGAAAAAGAATTAAGGCAAGGCGAGAAGTGTTTCAGCGAGTGCTAGTGCCTCCGGAATTCTGGAGGGATTTTTGCCGCCTGCTTGGGCAAAATCGGATTTTCCACCTCCTGATCCTCCGGTCACCGAAGCAATTTGTTTAATGATTTCTCCAGCGTGAATTTGTTGAGTCAGATGAGGCGCCACTGAACAAGCAAAATAACAACGGTCCTCTTGTCTCCCTGCTAGAACGGTTACACCAGGAAATTTTTCCTGACGCAAAAATTCGATGACCATTCGTAAGAAATCGCCATCAACCATTCCTAAATCTTTGATGATGATCGAGAGATCCCCCTTTTTACGCACTTCTGTGATAAAAAGATTTTTTGCCAGCAAACGCGCTTGTTCTTGTTGTTGTATTTTACGTTGTTTATCGAGTTCAACAGCTTGAGCTTTAAGACGGGCCTTTTCCGCGTCAACCTGAAGTTGAGCCGCGTGGGCAATAACCCAGGCCTCGGCTGCAGTGCCCGCGACGGCTTCAATTCGGCGTATGCCTGCAGCGATTGCGGATTCTTTTTTTATTTTAAAAAGTCCAATATCACCTGTTTTTCGAACGTGGGTGCCACCACAAAGTTCTTTTGAATAATCACCAATTTCTACGATACGAACGATCTCTCCATATTGATCTCCAAAAAATTGCTGAATCGATGGATCTTTTTGTGCTTCGAGATAAGGTTGTTCATACCAGATCACAGAGCTGTTTTCTTGGATGCGTTCGTTCACTAATTTTTCGATGTCAATAATCTGTTGTGAAGTGAGTGCATGACTTAGATTAAAATCAAAACGCAGATAATCTTCGCTTACATAAGAACCTCTCTGACGAGAGTCTTGATCGACAAGTTGGTGCAATGCCCAATGGAAGAGATGGGTTACGGTATGATGCCTTTCGATGGCTGCACGTCGATGGGAATTGACTTCAGCCTGAACGAGAGATGATGTGGGAGGAATAGAATCGGTTTCCTTGAGAATGTGAAAGAAGACATCATCTTTTTTTTGGGTATCGACGACTTTCCAGGATTGATTAGATAGAATGAGCTGACCGCGATCGCCGACTTGTCCGCCCATTTCCGCGTAGAAAGGTGATTTCTCCAAAATAACAGCTTGTTTACCTTTGATTTCCACGACGTCCAGGATCCGGCTAGGCGTGTTTAAAGTATCGTATCCGACAAAAAGGGTGGGAGTTATTTGAGGGACAACACCCGAAACTTCGATCGCTTCTTTCTTCTGTGAAGCTCGCGCTCGATCTCGTTGTTCTTCCATGAACTTCTCAAAAACCATCGTGTCGACTGTTAAACCTAGTTCTCGAGCCATGAGTTCGGTAAGGTCGAGAGGAAAGCCATAGGTATCATATAATTTAAAGGCCGTTTCCCCAGAAAAAATCTTTATTCCTTTTAATTTTTCAACTTCGGCTTGAAAAATTTCAATGCCGCGATCAAGGGTTTCATTAAAACTTTTTTCTTCGTTCTGAATGACATTCACAATTTTTTCTTTTCGCTGATTTATTTCAGAAAAAATATCTCCATAATTTTCGGCAATCACATCGACAAGTTTAAAGAAAAACGGCTCTTGAAACCCGAGTCTTCGTCCAAAACGCACGGCTCGTCTCAGAATACGTCTGAGAACATAGCCGCGTCCTTCGTTGCTCGGCAAGATTCCGTCGGCAATCGCAAAGCTGAGGGTACGGATATGATCTGCAATCGCACGAAAAGCCACATCTTTTTGTTCCTGTTCTGTGGTGTGTGTGGAGGGCAAAGATGAAGTATATTTTTGACGACTTAATTCTTCAATTTTCGAAAAAATAGGGCGGAAAAGATCGGTTTCATAATTTGAAATCAACGATTTAAAGTCTGTGAGTTGATGGGTGCATTGCAAAACGGAACAGATCCGCTCAAGACCAGCGCCGGTATCGACATGTCGCGAGGGGAGATCACTGAATTTACCGTTCGATTCAGCATTCAATTGGATAAAAACTAAATTCCAGATTTCAATGCAATGAGGAGAGCCTGTATTGACCCATTTTCCTTGGGTATTTCCTTCCGGAGTTAAATCCACATGAATTTCTGAACACGGCCCGCAGGGGCCTGTGTCGCCCATCATCCAAAAATTATCTTTTTTACCTCCAAAGACGATGTGAACATGAGGATCCAAACCGGCTTGATCGAAAATCTGTTTCCAGCAGTCGAAAGCTTCTTGGTCAAAAGAGGCTGGTTCATCATGCCCCGGTTGATAGACGGTTGCATAAATGCGTTCTTTAGGAAATTTCAAAATCTTTGTCATGAGTTCCCATCCCCATGTGATGGCTTCTTTTTTAAAATAATCGCCAAAAGACCAATTACCTAGCATTTCAAAAAAAGTATGGTGATAGGTATCGTAACCGACATCTTCAAGATCGTTATGTTTACCTCCTGCACGAATACATTTCTGAGTATCTACAGCGCGTGGAGGAGAATAGGGACAAGGTTGTTGACCCAGAAAAATTGGCACAAACTGATTCATGCCCGCGTTGGTAAAGAGAAGATTGGGAGAAGACGGTAGAAGGGATGAAGAACGAACGATGGTATGTCCTTTTGATTTAAAAAAATCGAGAAAGGACTGGCGAATTTCACGCGAACTTATATTCAACGCGGCCATAAATGGTGCTTTTCTTGGGGAGCACACGCCGCTTGCGTGTGCTGTTTGGCGGCTCGCCAAAACAGGTCCTCTGGAAAAACTTCAAAAGCTTTCGCTAAGCGTTTTTAGATGCTTTAGCGGCCGCTTGAGCTAGTTCAGCATCTTTAGGAGCGTTTCGTTTGGCGATAATGCCTGCTGTAATTTTGTCGGCAATCGATGGATTTTCTTTTAGAAATAAGCGCGCAGCTTCACGACCCTGACCGATCATCTCACCGCTATAGGCAATCCAGGCGCCTTTCTTTTCGACGACTTCCATTTCAGTGGCTAGATCCAAGATGGAACTTTCTTTGGAGATGCCTTCGTTGTACATGATATCAAACTCTGCCTCTGTGAATGGAGGTGCTACTTTATTTTTGACCACTTTCACTTTCACCCGATTTCCAACCACCACGCCCAACGGATCTTTGATTTGATCTTTTCGACGGATATCCAAACGCACCGAGGCATAAAATTTAAGAGCGCGTCCGCCAGGTTGAGTTTCTGGGCTGCCATACATCACGCCAATTTTTTCACGAATTTGGTTGGTAAACAAAAGACAGGTTTTAGCTTTGTGCAAAGCTCCGGTCAGTTTGCGCATAGCCTGCGACATCAATCGCGCTTGAGCGCCAACCGTGGCATCTCCCATTTGTCCTTCGAGTTCAGCTCTTGGAGTTAAAGCGGCCACAGAATCAATCACAATCACATCCAAAGCATTGGATCGAATCAAGGTTTCAGCAATGGTTAAAGCTTCTTCGCCAGAACCCGGTTGTGAAAGAAGCAGTTCTTTCATATCCACACCAATTCGTGTGGCATAAGCACTATCTAATGCATGTTCCGCGTCGATGAACGCGGCAAGACCTCCTTGAAGTTGCGCATTTTTGATCACATGCAGCATGAGGGTCGTTTTGCCTGATGACTCGGGCCCATAGATTTCAACAATTCGACCGCGCGGCATCCCTCCTGTTCCTAACGCCAAATCAAGCGTCAATGAACCTGTAGGAATAATCTGGATGGGAATTTTAGCATGACCATCGCCCAAACGCATAATGGCGCCTTCGCCAAACTGTTTTGTAATGGAATGAAGCGCCAGATCGAGATCACGATCACGAGAAGCATGAGTTTTGGAGATTTCGTCCGTTGATTTTTCAGAAGAAGTTTTTGCCATAAGAATTGCCTTTAAATAAGTTAAGTTAAGTTGAATCGAGGATAAACTGATCTCCTGGATTGCGTCAATGAGGAATCGAATCGAATTGAATAAAAACGATTAAATTATTTTACCGCTGGCTAGCGTGGAGGACGGTCAGGCCCACAATTTCATTATCTTCGTATCGAATAATAACATCATGATCGGTCATCTCACTGTCAGTCGCATGACTCTGTTTTTTGAAATTAATATAAAGCACATCAGCCTCCGCATCGTAGGATGACCACAAATAACCATGAGGAGCATGTTTAACTGCCGGAACGATTTTAAGGTATTCCTGAATCTCGGTTATGGCCATAGTTGTTTCCTCTTTTTAATAGATCCTATTTTCCGTGTGATAAAAGCTGTAATGATAAATCCATCACTGATTAGTTCACGGTAAACCACAATAAAGAATTTGCCAAGCTCTTGTTCACGAATAGCTAGTAATTCTCCTCGATATCCTTCCAATATACAATTTGGATTTTCTATGGTATCGAGCACCTCCAAGCGTAATCCTGCCAATTCCGCATGTTCTTCTGTAATATGAGTCCAGCGTTCATCAGTCAGACGAATCAGGATCCTGTTTTTGGATTTAACAGATTCAGTCATAGGGTATCCCAATGATTTGAAAAGAAACGAAAACAATAACTTTTTCCTATATCTCTAATCGATGCCGAATGGTTTCTTCGTTGGCATCGTCCAAACGATTATCTTTGAGAGCCCTCCGTTTGAGCCGCTCGATAAGGCCGCTGCCTGGCGCTCCAAACATGAGAATGGTTTTAGATTTCATCGATAACCGTAGGGGGTGATCTCCGCAAGCGCCAGTTGGTCCGTTTCAAAGAGACGATCAATCACGACTAAAAGATGATAACGACAATACGGAAGAGCTGTGAAAATATCTTTGAGAGGGAGAGGTTCCTTCATCACATGCCATAATTCTTTAGCGCACGATTGAAGATCCGGATAAGACCATTTCAAATGCGCATGGATACGTTTTAGAGGTTGTTCATCGGAAAACTTCAGTTTTTCTTCGATGACTACCATCTCGTCCTTCAGATGAACCGCATGCATGGTAAACTCATTCACATTATGAATTTCAAGGGGGGATTCGATCACGGGCGGTTCCGTGGTGCGAGTGAATCCAAAATTTGCTTTGGGAGTGACCAGAAAGAGTTGAAGCAAAGCTTCTATTCCGTTGAGATGACCAAATTGAGCGGAGATAGGAGTGCCGTTCGCAAAAACAAATTCTCCTAATATTTCCGAAGTCAAATTATGAATCTGCATCACGCCATGCTGTTGGGAGATGGAGATGGTTTGAAAAATAGTCGGCAGATCAAAAGAATCGAAACTTCCCGAAAGCTCTCTAGCGTTGCTATGAAAATGGAGTTGCATGGTTGTCGTATGCAAACGATGAGCAAGGGTGATGGCTAGATAATGTCCAAAAGCGGGTACTGAGGCGATCAAGCTTTGAAAAGCTTTACGATCAAAACGTAAAAGCGTTGCGGATTCGGGAACTCTGACAGAAGCGCTACGTGGCATATCCGTAAGAAGCCCGATTTCCCCAAACAAATTGCCCTTGGTTAGGTAGGTGATAGGAATCGCGTTTTGGCCATCTGGATCTGAGATCACAAGCTCAATCACCCCACTGTTCACCACATAAAAAGAATCGCTGTCTTCACCCTGAAGGTAGACGGTGCTATCAGCTTCATACTGAATCAGTTGGCCTTCTTTAATAATTTTTTGAAATTCTTTAGCGCCAATTTTTTTGCAGAAAGCAAAAAAATCATCGGTGACGTCAGGAGAAGAAGTGGTTGACGCAGTGTCTTCCTCTTGGACAGGAACACTCTCGGGAAGGGCGGGGGTCGCTATTTGTGGAGCCGGGATGGATACCGTTGGAGCTTCCGGAGGCTCTGGCGGAGGCGCTGAAGGCGTTGGCGGTCGTCGAAAAAGAAACATAACTAAAGGCAATACCTCATTGATTTCAAAAAAGCGACTTTTTTATGAATCAAGGAGATTCATCTTTGGAAGGGGTATTTTCTGAAGATTTCTTTTCCTGTTTAAGAATGAGTTTGGGCTGATCATCCGTGGTTGTCCATGGTGAAGAAAAGTAAATGAGACCATTTCCCTCAACAGCACGAATCATCCAACCAGGATGAGGAACCCATTCTCCGCGTTTTTCCAATACATTCACATATTCTTTGAGATCAGGCAAGAGATCGATGCGAATGGTTTTTTGAAGGGAATCAAAAGTCACTTGGAACTTATTTTGCGTAGAATCGTTTGCGCTTGCCAATGGATCTCCAAAATCTAAAGATATTTGATTGACTCTTTTTGCAGGCCAACGACTCGATAACATCTGCGGATCTGTTTCTTCTTGAATGGGTTTGGGCCTTTTATTAGGAGATAGACTATTCCAACTCTGAAGAAGTTTACGGATTTCGATTTTCAAGTCTTTATTTCCTCTGCTTAATCTTACGGGCGTTATTTCTAAAATGGCGCTGGCACATTCACCGATCATCTCTTTTAATTCTAATGGATCATGAATATCAGAGTTTGAAAGATTGAATTTAAGGAGGGTCGTGTATTCTTTAAATTCTTTTCCCACTGAAGGGTTTCCAACAAGCATTTGAGGTTTTCCAGTGATTTCTTGAATCACACTTTTTTTTTCATCGAAAACAATGGTTTTACTGAGAAGAAACTCAGGCCCATAGATGACCTTTTTTATCCAGGATTTATTCCTGGCGATAGGATGAGGAGACTTCAGGGAGGATGTTTTTTTGGCCATTGTTT